>NZ_KV807483.1:0-28934 GCF_001812015.1 Streptococcus sp. HMSC073D05 | reverse complement strand
ACTCATCTTCTGCATGCTCTGTCATGACTTGTAAGCGATAGGTTTTAGGCGATTTTCCACAGAGTTTACGGAAAACCTTATAAAAATAGCCTACATTACTGTAACCGACCTTATAGCAGATATCTTCAATACTGTCATTGGTCGATAAGAGGAGCTGCTGGGCCGCCTTAATCCGCTGTTTATTGAGGAGTTCTGCGAACGTTGCATTGGTTTCTCGTTTAATCAATTGGCCTAAATAGACTGGATTGATAAAGAGAGCCTGACTGATGTCCTTGAGCGACAGCTCTTTTTGGTAATCACGGCTAATCACTTGGAGGACACTCGCTACATTTTCGTTCATCCGATAGTGGGATAAGAAACGGGACAGCTCTTCCTGGATAAAGCCAATCATCTCGCTAAAAGTGGCAGTTTCTTGGACTTTCTTGACTACATCAGCTAAATTATCACCTTGCAGGTATTCAAACAAATGAAAGACATCCATCAAAAATTGGATAGAGAGCTGCTTGGTCAGTGAGACCTTAGGGGTCTTCTCAAGGATCATTTTTTCTAACCAGTCCAGTTCTTCTAAGATCTGTTGGATATTTCCTTGCATGATCACCCGGTAGGCAGGCTCGTAGTAATGGAAGACTTCTTCATCTTGATTGAGAGGGGTCGCCCCATAAAAGAGGCTCCGCTCCACTAGATCCTTAAATTGATGAAAGTGCTCCTTATACGGAGGCTCAAAGGCCTTCTCAATCATGGCTTCTTCTTCCTGATCCGAGATAAAGAGTTGAAGATTTTGCCCAAGAACTTGATAAGACGAGCTGATAAAGCCTTTTTTCTCCTTAGCGACTCCAATCCACAATGAGTTCCGACCTGCGATATAGCGACAAAACTCTTCCTCAGAGATATCATCGTGAATCAAACGGTCGGCCAACTCTTGGCTTGGTTGCTGGATTTTATGCTGAATTTTTTCTAGGATATTGCCCATCTCCACCTTATTGACAGGTTTGAGCAGGTAGTCTGCCACGCGCAAATTGAGAGCTGTCTTGACGTATTCAAAATCCTGATAGCCTGACATAATGATATAGGCAGCATCTGGGATCAAATCCTTCATTTCAGCAATCATCTGAAGTCCAGTTTTCCCAGGCATATTGACATCCGTGATCACCACATCTACCGGATACTCTCGCACATAATCTAGGGCCTGGTCGGCGTCTTCTGCTGTTGCGACCACTTCCATATTCCAGTGGTCAAAGGGGATTAATTTTTTTAACCCTTCTGTAATCATATACTCATCGTCTACTAATAAGACTTTGTACATTCTGTCTCCTTTATTCATCTTGAATGGTTATCGTATAGGTCACTCCATGGTGAGGTTGGGAGAAAACTTGGATATGGTAGCGATCTCCAAAATAGAGTAGCATGCGTTCATGGACATTGACAATTCCGATGGACTGCCGGCCACTCTTTTCTTCGATTTCTGAGCGAGGATTGCGATTGGCTAGTATCTCTTGAATGCTTTCTAGCTGTTCTTCTTCCATTCCGCGCCCATTATCACTGACCAGGATCATGACTTGCCCTTCTCCTTGCAAGACCTTGACACTGATCACATTGTCCTTGCGTTTATGATCCACTCCATGGGCAAAATAGTTCTCAACCAAAGGCTGGATGGTAAATTTTGGAATCTTCATCTTTTCCAAACCTGGATCGATCTTAAAGCCATAGGCAATCGATTTTGGATAACGCACCATACAGAGGTAGCTGTATTTACGACAAAATTCGAGTTCATTTTCAACTGTCGTCACTCGCTCATCTGAGATATTATTGCGCAAGAGACTACTAAACTCATAAATAATATCACCCAATTCATCCTGCTCTTGCATGACGGCGTACATCCGGATAAATTCCAGTGTATTGTACATGAAGTGGGGATTGATCTGGGCTTGTAGCGCCCGCATATTGGCATCTTTTTGGCTGAGCTGTAGCTGGTAGATATCCCGAATGTTCTTATCCATATTGTCTAACATGGTATTGATCATATCCCCGATAACCAAGAGTTCTTGGTCCTTCGTGGACGTATCAATCCGTCGTTCGCTATCGCCTTGACTGATCTGATTCATGGTATCGACCAAGTCGAGGACTTGACGCCGGTAATTTTTGAAAATCTGCCGTAATAACAAGTAAAGGATCAAGAAAATTAGGAAAGCAATGGAGAGAAAAGTGGTCAGATTAGCTAGACCCTTCTTGACCAGATAACTTTCAGAAACAGCTACATCCACCTTGTAGCCATAGATCGTGCTGCGGGTTTGCCATTTAACATCCTTTGATTGCCCCTTATCCCCTTCATGGTACATCTCTTTCCCAAAGGGAGTGAAGATCCGCACAGCGACCGGAAGATCGCCTCTGGCATTATCAATCGCTGCCGTCAAAATTTCTTGGTCCAGCGTCATATAAGCGATCCCAACTCCAGCACCCGTAGTCGGATCTGTCAAAGGAACCGGAATGGCTGTCGCAGGAGCCTTGTAATGGTCCGCTGAAACCTGCTTACCCCCCTTCGATTGCCGGGTAGAGACAAATACTGTCTTGTAATCCGACAAGGTGACATCGATGCCCTCGATGTTTTTATTGCTCAAATAGAGACTGTCAATATTCTTATGTAGGGACAATTGGATATAAGAAGGAAACTGGGCATTCAATCGCCAAGTCTCATACTCCGATGGTGACAAGGTAAAATAGCGATAAACCCCTTCTAATTTTGCAGGATTTTCAACGAGACTACGCCCTTCTTGTGTGACCCGCTGATAAGAGGTCTCGAGATCCGTCACGACTTCAGTCAAGACCCGTTGGGCGATCCGGTCGGCTTCAGCTTGCTGGTTTTTCCAAGAGATTCCCGCGACAACCAGACCCATAATGGTCAAAATGACTACCATGACATAGGCGTAGAATTTTAAAAGCGTACTTAACCAGATTTTTTTCATCGTTAGGATACCAATTTTTCGTGGATGTTTTGATAGACAGGGTCAAAGATATCATTGACAAAGAAATGCCATACACCGATCAAGACGAAAAAGAGAAGGGCTGGCATATAGTAGCTAATGACGCCAAGTAGCGCGGTTCCAAGGATGAGCTTCAGAACCGGACGAATATCCAGCAACATTCCGATCAAACTGAGCTTGATACTATTGGCATAAGAGAGATCGAAATGAACTTGTAATTTCAAATAAACGGTGTAAGCTAGAGGCGCAACCAAGAGGAAAACCAGATTAAACAAGAGAACCAAAATTTGGAAGAAATTCAAGTGAGGAATCTGGACCATGAGGTACATGCCATAAAGGAGAACTCCTTCAATGGCAAAGAAGGTGTAAAAGACTTGATTGGCTGGGCGTAGATTTTCTTTGAAGAGTTCCCAAGCGCGTGACCAATGATAGTCCTTGTAGGTCATGCCATTTTCCGCATAGAGGCTCATGATAGTGGCACTAGCCGGTCCTACTCCTAGTAGAACACCCCCACAGATCGTCAAGACCCAAAAAATCCCTGTTACCAGCATAGCAACATAGACTCTCGTAAAAATGAACTCGATGATTTTTCCCATCATTCAGCCTCTTTTCCAATTAGTCATTCTATTATACCATAAAAATAAAACGCTTTCCCGCATTTACATTAGTAAATTGAAATATTGATTTTCATTTCCAGGGTTCATTTTCATAAAGGATTAAAAAGGCTCTGGAGATTCCTCCAAAGCCTTTTCGCACTACCTGTTCTTATTTTTTAGAAGCAAGGAATTCGTCGTATTGTTTTTGCATTTCGTCAAGCACTTTTTGGTAAGCACCTTCTGATTTCAATTTTTCAAGCATCTTAGGAACTTCTACTTCAGGATCCACTGTACCAGTATTGATCGCACCTGCGAATTGGTTCAAAGTATTTGTAAGAGCAGTGATTTCTGATTTCACTTTATCTGTGTTAAAGATGAAGCCAAGTGCTGGAGATTCTTTTGCAGTTTCCAAATCTTTCTTAGATTGTGCAATTTGTTCATCTGTTACGTTTTCGTTGATGTAAAGAATCCAGTTGTTACCAGTGTTCCATCCAGACATGTGAGTGTTTCCGTTGTAGCCATCCAAGACTTTGACACGGTTTTCTTTACCTGGTACTTTTTCCCAGTTCTTGCCTTCTGGTCCATAAACAAGTCCGTTCAAGAGTTCTGGATCAGTGTTCAAGAGGTTCAACACTTCCATAGCTTTTTCTTTGTTCTTAGAGTTGTTTGAGATAACAAAGTTAGCTACTTGAGTAGTATTGTTCTTCTTGTACAGTTCAGTAAATGGTTTGATTTCGATCTTACGGTTTGCTACACGAGAAAGCAAGCTGTTACCGTAGTCAGCTGGTCCTACTGTTTCTTCACGAACCAACCATGTATCTTGAGAAAGATCATAACCAGTGTCGCTCGTTGCTACGTCTTTTGGAATGTATCCTGCTTCGTAGTATTTGTGAAGAGTCTTCAAGTTTTCTACATAACGAGGAATTGTGTAACGGTCAACGATCTTAGTGGTGTCACCTTTCAAGTCAACAACGAATGGAAGTCCATCAACAGCCACATAGTCGAAGTCATCTGAAGGTCCACCGTAGCTCTTGTTCATTGCAAATGGAACAACGTTTGGATCTTTTTCTTTGATAGCTTTCAAGACTGGTTCAAGAGAAGCATAGTCTTTCACGTTTGAAACGTCGATACCATATTTTTCAAGAAGTGGTCCGTTGAAGGCAAAGTTTTGAGAAGATGCCACGTTAGCTGCTACTGGAACAGCATAGATCTTGCCATTTACAGTGTTCCCTTTGATGTAAGCTGGGTCAAGTGCTTTGTAAAGGTCTTTTCCTTCTTTCTTGTACAATTCTGTCAAGTCAGCATAAGCACCTTTTTGAGCGTTGATAACGTAGTTATTAGCAAAGGCAATATCATAGTTTTCACCAGATGAGATGATAACGTTCATTTTTTGTGCGTAGTCACCCCAACCAAGATATTGGATATCCAATTTTGCGCCAACTTTCTTTTCAATGATCTTGTTGGCATTTTTAAGAAGAACATCCAAGTTATCTGGTTTATCACCGATTTGGTACATCTTGATGATTGGTTTACCGTCTTCAGTTGTTGCTGACTTCTTGTTGTTCCCTGTAAGGTTTCCACAAGCAGCAAGAGTAGCTCCAAGAGCGATGACACTAGCAGATGCTAACGCGTATTTTTTCCAATTTTTCATAAGAAAAATCTCCTTTATGTTATTTTCTTTTTAGACTAAGTTATGAGTTGAAAATCCTGCTGATTTTCAATGAACGATGTTATTCTTTCACACCACCGATGGTCAAGCCTTTTACAAAGTAGCGTTGGAAGAATGGATAGAGAATGGCGATTGGCACTGTTGCCACAACCACCATGGCCATACGTCCTGTTTCCCGTGGGATGGATTGTACAGCTCCTGCCAATTGGCCGGATACCCCGACGTTTTTAGCGATGTAATCCATATTGTTTTGGATTTGCATCAAGAGGTATTGCAATGGGTAAAGGTTGTCACTCTTAATATAGAGGAGGGCGTTGAACCAGTCGTTCCAGAATCCTAAAGCAGTGAACAAACTGATAGTCGCAATCCCTGGTAGAGACAATGGCAAGCAGATTTGGAAGAAGATCCGTGTTTCACTTGCCCCATCGATCCGAGCGGATTCAAGGATAGCTTCTGGAATGGTCCGTTTAAAGAAGGTCCGCATCAAGATGATGTTAAATGGACTGAGCAACATTGGGATAATCAAAGCCCCGATGGTATCACCTAACTGCAAGAGTTGAGTGGTCACAATGTAGCTTGGAACCAACCCTGCACTAAAGAGCATACTAAGGAGTGAAAATACGGTAAAGAACTTGCGGTATTTAAAGGTACTCCGTGAGATTGCATAAGCATAGGTTGTGGTGATAAAGACATTACATGCTGTTCCCACAATGGTCACAAACAAGGTAATGAAGAGGGCTTGCAAGATTTTGTCTTTGAATTGTACCAAGAAGAGGTAACCATCAAATCCAAATTTTGCTGGCCAGAATTGGAAGCCATGGACTGCCAAACTTTGTTCGTCTGTCAAAGAGATCATGACAACGAAGATGAAGGGAAGCACACAGGTCAAGCCGACCAAGGTCAACAACAAGGTAAAGAAGAAGTTGCTCTTCTTACTGAAAGAATGGATCCCGACATTATCAATTTTTTCTTTTTGAATGGTTGATTTTTTCATACGATCCTCCTTTCTAGAAGAGAGCGGCATTCTTATCAATGCGACGGGCAATGATATTTGAGATCAAAACAAGAACCAAACCGACTACCGATTGGTAAAGACCGGCTGCTGCTGTCATCCCGATATCCCCTGACTTGGTCAAACCGTTGTAGACATAAACATCAATAACGTTGGTTACGCTATAGAGCGCTCCAGCATTATGCGGGATTTGGTAGAAGAGACCGAAGTCTGCGCGGAAGATATTTCCGACTGCAAGAATGGTCAAGACTGTAATCAAGGAAGACAACTGAGGAATGGTGATGTTGCGAATGCGTTGCCACTTAGACGCACCATCCACGGTCGCTGCTTCATAGTAAGTTGGGTCAATTCCCATGATGGTTGCATAGTACATGACACTACTATAACCAAAGCCTTTCCAAATTCCTAAGAAGAGGAGAAGCGCTGGCCAGATCCACAATTCTGAATAGAAATTGATGGCCTTCATGCCAAGTGAAGTTAAGATGTGATTGACCAATCCTTTGTCCACGTTCAGGAAGGCATCGGTGAAGAAGCTGATGATAACCCATGATAGGAAGTATGGGAAGAGCATGGAGGTTTGAAGCACCTTGACCACTCTTTTTGATCTCAACTCACTAAAGATGATGGCGATCCCAACGGAAACAATCAATCCTAAGAAGATAAATCCTAAGTTGTACAAGACCGTATTTCTTGTAATAATGTAGGCATCTTTGGAACTAAAGAGGAACTTGAAGTTGTCAAAACCAACCCATTTACTCTTCATGACACTGTCGATGAAGCCTTCTCCTGTAATATGATAGTCCTTAAATGCTACGATATTCCCAAAAACCGGAATATAGAAGAATAAGATTAACCACGCTGCACCAGGTAAGACCATTAAAAGAAAAATGAAATTTTCTCTCAGAGTCCTTACAAACTTTTTCATTTAACTCCCCCCTTTGAGCCTTGAGCGTGTTTTTGCTTTGGTAGCGTTTACAATACTTATTATAAGATAGGCATTTTCTATTTTCAAACTCCTAATTATAGAAAAAATTCTACAAATTTATGACATAGCTTTAAAAAAGGAGTGGAAAAGGGTGATCGTAAAGACAACTCCTCTTCTACTCCTATCAACCGTGGATGAGACTTCTGTCATCCAACTTGGCATTTTTTATGTTGTATAAATGGTCGAAGCCGTCGCAATAGTATGCCACTGGTTGGCTGTCGTTGCTGCGAAGTCCTGATCCCCGTAGAAATCGTTGAATGGCAAGATCTCTACTTCTAGTTCATCGATACGTGAGATGGAACCAGCTAGATAGTCCTCCATCCGACTTTCTGCTCGCTTGATCCGTTGTAAGAGTCCCCCCATACGGATATCGACCGTATCCAAACCAAAGACTTTGTTTTCTTTCAACCATTGCTGGCTAAAGAGGGCATGGAAGTTTTCAATCTCACTTCTGAGTTTTGGCAATTCTTCTTTAGCAATTTGCTGCAAGCTTTCTTTATCACATGCTTGATAGGCCTCACGAATGCGTCGGCCCACATCCACTTTATTACTTAAAATGGCATTCAACTGAGCCTGAGTCTCAAAGAGATAGGCGTAGACACCAGCTTTTTCTTTAATGTCAGAAAGAATTTCAGCCGCCTTGGCAAAGTATGGCTTGTCCTGTTCAGGAGTCATGTGCTTGTCAAGGATTGGGCAAAGAACATCCTGATAAAAGACATAGCGGTTAGGATTGATACCACTAAGATTGTCTGGTAGGTCTGGCAAGAGGTTGGCAAGATCCAGCTGCATAAAGTCCTCAACAGATAGACCTGTATTAGTCTTGAAGTGGGCAGATAGACGCTCTAAATCATTGCGATAGCTAAGTTCTGCCCAGATTTGCAAGCTTGGCAAGATAGAGAACTGGGCTGTTTCCCCACCATTGTCCCCCCAACCCGTCACGATAACTTCCTTGATTTGGTTGGCACGGCAAGCTTTATTGGCTTCTACTGCAATGAGACGGCTGAAATGGTTGTGGGGCGTAAAACCAATCCACTTCCAAGCCCCACCTGCAAAGGCAATATCCTGGCTAATCTTGTGGTGGTTACTGAAGTTACGATTGTATTTTTCTTCGCTATCCTGATAATAATCCCAGTAAACCAAGGTCACACGGTCTTTGAGACGGTCAAGGTAAACACGCGTTTCTTCTGGAATTTCCACCTCACGGTCGTACTGGCCATCTGCTGACATGAGCTTGAAGAACATATCGCTCCACATCTGGCAGTGGAAACCATACTTATCGGCAATATCCAGCACGCGCTCCAAGTGTTGACACATGAGGAGGCTACGATCCACCACACCATTTAGGATAAGGTAGCGTCCCAAACCAACCAGGTGGGCTTCGTCCATCCCGATATTGACCTTGCGAGTTTGTAGTTTAGACAACGTCGCAAACATACCGTCAATCAGGTCGTAAACTTTTTCTTCACCGATGAGAAGAATATCTTCTACATCGCGGAGCTCTTGCACTTCTTTGACGCCCCATTTGACAAAGGCTGATAAGTGAGCCAAAGTTTGGATACATGGCACAAAGGTCATGTCAAACTGCTGGGCGTAGCTTTCGATTTCCTGTAACTCTTCAGCTGAGTATGCTCCACGGAAATAACCAAAGTAAGGTTGTCCTTCAATTTGATAAGTGTCTTCCATGTAGAGCTCAAAGGTTGAATAACCCATCAGAGCCAAGACTTCAATCATCTGCTTGGCAGATGCGACATTGAGCACGGCATTGCGCGAACAGTCCGCCATATAGGCTAAATCTTCATAGGCCGCCTGCTCTTCAATCTCTACCTTGTCCCCTTCTGCTAAAGCTGTTGCGAGCACAGATAAGGCACGGTAGAGTTGATGAGGTTTACGGTAGGTCAATTGATACTGCCCATTCTCCCCCTTGATAGAGATGGAAGCATGGTCAGACTGAGCGACTGCCACTTCTACATCTGGTAGAGAAATGTGATTTTGGAGCAACTCTAAAGCTTGCGCTTGTTTACTGTTGATTCCGGTAAAACTTACCATTGGTTTTCCTCCTGTAACCAGTTGACAAGGGCACCGTAGAGATTGGCATCTGCCTGATAGGTGCAAGCTTGAATGACTGGAGCGATGGTATATTCTTCATATCTTTCCACAAAGGCATCTACGGCTTTTTGCACGCCTTTGATAAAATCAAGGTTCTGACTGATAGAGCCGCCTAGACTAATCACATCTGGATCAATCAGGTACTGGATATTGAGCAGTCCTTGAGCAAGATTACGATTCATGCGCTCAATAGCTTCTTGGCAAAGGGCATTACCTGCTGCCGCCTCTTGGTACACCTTGCGGCCATCCCAATCGGTTTGACCAGATTTTTCAATCACATAGCGAACCATGTTTCCTGTAGAAGCGAGTTGTGACCAGTTATTGAGTCTTTCTGCGGGCTCGATTGTGGTCATGTAGCCAAACTCACCGCCCAAACCATGACGACCACGGTGTAGCTTCCCATTGATAATCATGGCTCCACCGATTCCTGTACCAATCACGACACAGGCTGCATTTTCAATCTCAGGATGAGCTAGCAGTTCACTGAGTCCAACACAGTTGGCATCATTTTCTAGGTGGATAGGAAGCTTATGATGAGCAAGCGCCTCATACCATGAAAAACCATGGATGTAAGGAATGGCACTGATCCCTTCAATTACCCCTGTTTCTTGATGAACGGCTCCTGGCACACTCATGGCAATCCCACGGTAGTCACGTTCTGACAATCGCTGATCCAACCAAGCTAGCAACTCTTCCAGAGTCTCTGGCGTTGCGGTGCTGGCCTTATCTAAAATCTTTCCATCAGGAGTTAGACTAGCAAACTTAATGCCAGTCCCTCCGATATCAATCGTTGCAATGGTCATTGCTTTTACCTGTAAAAAGGAGCGAATCAGCAGTCGGTTCTTACTCTTTTCGCTCCTCCTTTCTTTTTATGTTATCTTTTTGAAATTAGATTTCTTCTTTTTTGATCCATTCTGTCCGGATTTCTTGCGGTGCCAATAAACCTGTATGGACCGGATACGGTTGTTCCAGAAGATCGACAACCGTTTGTTGTCCTTCTGACACGCGAACATTTTCTTGACTCATATTGTAGTAACGAAGGACGTATCCTTCTTCATTTTCAGCCACCTTAAAGGCTGTTGGGCAGACTTGTGGCAAGTTGAGGGCTGCATGGTTGAAGAGACTACCTGTTGCAGCAACTCTACCTTCTTGTTTTGCAACTTGAAGAGCTGTAAATGGCACCTGGAAGGCTTTAGCACGACGGAAGGCCGAGAAGCGTTCCCCTGCTTGATGGCATTCTACTGCAAACTCAACTTCGATATCGCGCAAGCACTGAGCTTCTGGCGTTGGGAAGTAGCCCCAGTCACCTAGCTCACCTGAAGCACGGAGAAGGGTTACAGCCATGGTGTCGTCCTCAAGGATTTCGTATTCGTGCAATCCTTTATTGGCTACTGTCACTCCTTTAACATCGTCATACAAGCTAACAAAGGCTTGTTGGTGTTGTGGATTTTCAGGATTTTCCCAAGAAGCTGCTGGTTTATTTGGTCTTGTAACAACTTCATAGATGCTTTCAGAATCATTACTTGGGCGTGTGTTATGAGTTTTGACCAAGAGACGAATGCGGTGGTCTTTGGCTGTATTGGTAAAGCGAGTCTTGAAGCGAATTTGTGGATCATCTACAAAAATGGTCATCTCCGTTTCAAGAGGAATGGTTGTCAACTCTTCTGAACGACCTGCATCTCGTTTCATGAACTCGATGATACCTCTTTGTTCAGCATCCAATTTTTCATCTGCGCTAACTGGAATAGTCAAGTCATGTTTGAGCAAAACCTTAGCATAGCGAGCATTGTTTTCCAGAATTTCATAACCTTTCAGTTTTGCGAAAATTGGCTCTGTTCCTTTTGGTTGGAAATAAATGTACTCATTCCCGATATCGCCACGGTCCTCAAATTGGATAAAGTCCTCGTAAGCTTCGTTTGTAGTCTTGTCGTAGACTGTGATACCTTCATCTACACTTACTGTCACAAATGGAGTATCAATAACTCCATTTTGGAAGATACCATCGCTTTGTGCTGCTGGCCCTTCGACTAGTTGGAAGCTTGACCAAGAAAGTGGTGCAAGGTGAATTGGAATTGTCACGCGCACTTGACGTGCAATATAAGGTTGACGGAATTTATCCTTAGGCAGGGTATAGCCAAAGCTTGCTCCCAAGTCCTCAATCTCTGCTTCTACAAGATGTCCATCTAAATCCTCTACATGGTAGTCTGGCAAGCTCAAAGCAGCCATTTTCTTGAAGCCTTCTGTCGGATGCAATTCCTTAAATGGACAAACCGCAACATCGACAATCGTGCTGACGGTGTCCACCTTATTATGCAAGCCAGTGTTGATGACCGTAAAGAGGTGCTCACTCTGGGCTTTTTGAGTCGCTAGTTTACCCTTCCATTCGTTCAGAAGGTTGGTCTTGACAAAGTTTCCGACTTGGTTGACCTTGGCAAAACGAACTTCCATTTCACGGTGAACATCATCTACGCTACATCCACAAATACTATCGTGTGGCGCATTTTGTAAGAGTGTCTTCCAAGCATAGGTCAATTGATCCTTATGGTTGTGCCCACCAGTAATGATGGTCAAAGGTTCCACCACTTGCTCGAGCAAGTTGCTGTTTTCTTGGAAGGCTTGTTTGAGGTAAATACGTGAAGAAGAGGTATTAGCAAGAGTGTACCAACCATCGGTTTCCTGACTGGTCAATTCTCCCGTAACCGTTGATAATTGTTCGGGAAGTGCACTTTCCACTGCTTGCACATATTCATCAAAGGAGCTATGAATAAAGGTCACGTCAGGGAACAGTTCGTTGGCCACGCGAATAGCTTCACTCAAGTTTCGTTGAACCGGTTGGTGGTCGCAGCCGTTCATCATTAACCATTGGTTGGTTGAGGCATAGTCGCGAACATCTGCCAATTTTTGTTTCCAGAAAGCCAAAGCTTCGTCTTTATCCACTGGAATTTCGTTCCCGTTACTGTACCAGTTGGCAAAGAGAATACCCAGCACACGGCTACCATCCGCCCCTTGCCAGTACATTTCAGAAAATTGAGAGGTGAATTGCTCATCTTCGAGGACTTGGTTGTCAAATCCGATTGGTTTGACCCCACGCCCAAAAGCTGCTACGTGAATGCCTGATTTTTGAAGGATTTGAGGAGCTTGCCCCATATTTCCAAAGGTATCTGGGAAATAACCAATCTGAGTAGATTTGCCCCATTTAGCGCATTCAGCCTGTCCAATCAAGGTATTGCGGACATTGGCTTCGCTGGAGATCAAGTAATCATCCTGCAAGATGTAGAAGGGACCAATCTTGAGCTTGCCCTCGTCGATATAGCGCTGCACCTTGTCGCGATTTTCAGGGCGAATTTCTAAATAGTCATCGAGGACGATGGTTTGTCCATCTAAGTGGAAACTTTTGAATTCAGGGTCATTTTCAAAAAGATCAAAGAGATTGTCAAAGAGTTCCACCAATTGCATGCGGTGACTTTCAAAAGGTAGATACCACTCACGATCCCAGTGGCTGTGAGAGATAATATGTACAACAACATTTTCCATGAGTAAAACCTCATTCTAACTTAAATTTAAAGATATATTTGTGATTCTTGACAAGAATCTGTCGAGCAAGAGCTCATTAGCGAATATCCAAGTAATCCAAGACTAATTCGCAGAACATCATGTTGGCCCACGAGAACCATTCACGCGAGTATTTGGTTGGATCATCTACGTGGAAGCTTTCGTGCATCACACCTGTTCCGCCATCACAGGCAACTAGTTGGTCTAGCAAGTATTTTTTTTCAGCTTTATCTGTAGCTGTTAAGCCTTGGATTGATAGGGCAATCGGCCAGATATAACGATAGAAGGTATGAGAGCTTCCGAGACCGCTAGCGTATTCTCCTTGGTAGAAGTATGGATTTTCAGGGCTGAGAATGGTGCGACGAGTTGCTTGATACACTTCGTCATTGACATCACAGTAACCAAGATATGGAGCAGCTAACAAACTTGGTACGTTAGGATCGTCCATGATGCTAGCATTTCCTAAACCATCCACTTCAAAGGCATAGATCTTCTCGCCCTTGTTGTTAGTCGTGTAGGCGTAATTTTCGATTCCTTCTTGGATTTCAGCCTGCAGACGTTTAGCATCAGCAATGATGCTTTCACTATCAGCTAGACTCAATGTAGCAAAGATTTCTTGGACATAACCTAAGACAACGACTGCGAACATATTTGACGGAATCAAGTAGCTATACTGACAGCAGTCATCACTTGGACGAAAGGCTGACCAGGTCATCCCTGTCACGGCAAAATCTGGCCCAAAGCCGTCATTCACCAGCGTGTCTTCCTTACGATCAGTATCTCGAACGAAGCGATAAGGGGAGTTGTTATGGTCTTGTTCCACCGTCCAGAGATGAAGAATCTCCTTAGTCGCTGTGACAAAGGTTTCATCAAATTGGCTAGTCTCACCAGTTTCTTTCCACAGAAGATAAGCCAGCTGCAAGGGATAGCACAGCGAATCCACTTCATACTTGCGCTCCCAAATCCAGCCATTCAAATCGGTGTGGTCGGTCTCGTGATGGCCTTTCCAGTTCTCCTCAATATTAAAAGAGTTGGCATAAGGATCCTTGAGAATCAAGGTCATCTGACGTTTGACCAAACCAGCAATGGTCTGGCGCAATTGGGAATCTCGTTTAGCCACATGAAGATAGGGCCTCAATTGAGCCGTTGAGTCACGCAACCACATAGCTGGGATGTCCCCTGTTAACACAAAGGTTGACCCATCTTCTAAAATTTCAACTGTATTATCCAAAGTATCTGTATAACAACGTTCAAAGACATCCACCCACTCAGGGTATTCCTTAGCACGCTCAGCCACTTGATCCAACCATTCTCGCACAATTTCTTTTGAATAGGTCATTTATTTTCCTCACACGTATCGATTCTTTCCTATTCAGTATAAAAGATTTCAAATGGGAAATACATACGCAAACTATAGCCCTTTTTCTACAAAATTTTCCATTTGATAAAAACGCTATCATATTTGACAACACTTTGATACAATGAAGAAAATACCAGCGCGTGTTCCAAGAAAAACACAGATCATTTAAGGTTGATGAAGAAAAAGGAGACAAGATGCGCACACATTGCCAAACCATCGATACCCGCTGGGGAAGCGATAATCATCCCCACTATTCGCACGGGAACACCCTCCCTTATACCGGAGTCCCTTTTGGGATGAACTACTTCCTTCCCCAGACGACACACGAACAGGGGGCTTGGTTTTTCAACCCCAATCTCCCTATTTTTCAGGGATTTCGCCTCACCCACCAGCCTAGTCCTTGGATAGGAGACTACGCTTGGTGCCTCATCACGCCCATCACAGGGGAAGTTGCAAGTTCCGACCTCTTCCGTCGTCAAAGCAGTTATTCGATGAAAGAAGCCGTTTTCCAACCCCACTACCTCCGTATTTTTTCGGAACGTTATCAGATTCAAAGCGAGCTAGTTCCAAGCCGCTACGGGGCTATCATGCACTTTCGAGCACCAGAAAAGCTGACACTCTGCTTTCATGCAGCAAAGGAACTAGAGGACTTGACTCTGACAGGCCAAACCTGCCACTTCCACATTCTGGATCAGGCCCATACCGCAGATACTTCCTACTCTTTCTATCTCCAGTGGCAATTTAGCCAGCCGATTGAGAGCGTCACTCACATCGATCAAGATCTTTTTCTGACCTTTGCGAGCAATGAAGTGACCGTCCAATTAGGAACTTCTTATCTGTCCCAAGACATGGCTCACAGCCATCTTCCCCACCTTCCCTTAGAAGAAGCTAAAAAAGAAGCAGCCGATCAATGGAATCAGCTGCTAAAACGAATTGAAGTAAAAGATACCGGAGGGCGTGACCAAGCCTTTTTCGATCATTGCCTTTACCGACTCCTCCTTTTCCCTCAAACCTTTTATGAAACAGATACCGAGGGAAATGACTGGCACCTGGATGTCACCCATAATGAAATCAAACCAGGAAAAGCTTATACCAATATCGGATTTTGGGACCTCTTTCGGACCTCTTTTCCGCTCTTTAGCCTTGTCTACCCCGATTACTACCGTCACTTTCTCGAAGGATTTTTAAACACTTACAAGGATACTGGTTTTCTACCAAAATGGTTGGCCCCAGATGAACGAGGGATGATGCCAGGCACCCTCATCGATGGCGTCTTTGCGGATGCTGTCACTAAAGGGATCGCACCAGACCTACATGAAAATATGCTCACAGCTATGCTCCAGACGGCTCATAAAACAGATCCCACTCAACATTTTGGTCGCCATGGCAATGAAAGCTACACGGCCCTTGGCTACCTCCCCGATGATTTTCACGAAAGTGTGAGCCATAGCCTAGATTATGCCTATAGTGATTTTTGCATTGCTACCGTTGCCAAGCAATTGGGTCATACAGAAACAGCCGCTCGGTATGCTGCTTCCAGCCTCTCCTACCGAACATTGTACGATGCCCAAACAGGCTTCATGAGAGCCCGATCCACCAATGGAAACTTTAAAGAGCCCTTCTCTCCTACCAGCTGGGGAGGAGATTTTGCAGAATGTTCTGCAACCCAGGCTACTTTTGGAGCCTTACACGACCTCTCCGGTCTGATAGAGCTAATGGGCGGTGAAAAAGCCTTTACCCAACGACTGCTGGATCTAGCCAATCAAAAACCTCAATTTGATGTAAGAGGATATGGCTATGAAATCCATGAAATGAGTGAAATGGCCCAAGCCCCATTTGGGCAGATCGCCATCTCCAATCAACCCAGCTTCCACATTCCCTACCTCTTCCGTTACAGCCTTCATCCCGAATACACCAATCTCCTGATCCACCAGATCCGTTCCCAAGCTTTCCATCAAGATTTCCAAGCCTATCCAGGTGATGAGGACAATGGTAGCCTATCTGCTTGGTACATCTGGTCAGCCCTTGGACTCTATCCAACCTGTCCTGGAAAACCAATCTATGATCTGGGCCTCCCTCTCTTTAAAGAAGTCCTTCTCCATCTTCCCAAGCAAGAGCTCAAGATTTGCGCCAACTCACACACTGCAGGCGCCTATTTCATCCAAAAAGCCCTATTAGATGGCAAAGAGAAACAAGAGGTTTCCCATCAAGATCTCCTTGAAGCCCAATTGCTCCAATTTGAGCTTTCTTGGCTCCCCCCACATGCATAAGAAAAAGAGAGTGGGACAAAAGTCCTAGCCTCTCAATTGTTTTTGGACTGTCGAGCAAGACGCAGTGGTTGAGTGGGCTCTATTACGCTGATTTCATCAGCTTTTACAGCCTTACTCAACTGTGCGGAGGTGGGACAACGAAATCGAATACTAACGAATTACCGATTTCTGTCCCACTCTCTTTTTCCATTATTCATCTCCTACATGATAGTAGATCGAGCCTTGTTCCCCAAAACTAGCGATACCAACACCAGACCATAAGCGGTTTTTAGAGGTATCTGATGTATCTTTAAAGACGACTTGTCCTTGATCATCGACCTGATCACCAATGGTCACTCCTGCAGGAATATACTCCAACAAGAAGCCTCCATCACGACCACCATAAATGCCTTCTGATGCTGTTCCATAATCCGTCAAAGAAGCTCCATAGCCCTCTAACTCTTGTGAGACCAACCCTTTGTCGTTAAAGACCAGCTTGTTTCCCTTATCATCTTGCCAGATACCAGCAATACTGCTGTAGTCTCCATTGGCAATCGCTTCAAGATCCATTTTCTTCACTTCTTTTTTCTCTTCTTTTTTTTCTTTCTCCTTCACTTCTGAACTAGAAGCATCCGTCTTTTTGACTTCAGAAGAGGTCGTCGTTTGACTAGAGGAAGCGGTTGATTTTTTGCTCGCTCCCTGTTGCGAACAAGCTACCAACAGGACCACACTGAAAAGACTCACAAGAATTGCACCAACTTTTTTCATTTAAAATTCCCCATACATTTTTTAATTTAAAGCCCTTTCATTGTAACGTATTTTCAAGCATTTGACAAGCTTTGCTCCCCATTTTTAATCAAAAAGAGACCGGGATAATCAGTCCTAGTCTCTCTTTTGATACAGCTCTTAATGTGCCAGCATTTCCTGTGCCACTTCTAAACCAGATAAGTTGGAAGGATAATAAGTTGGCCAATTTTCCAACTCATCATAAAGCGCCTCTTGACTCTTTCCTCCATGGAAAATGTGGAAGTGAGCTGCCTTTACCGGAGTAATTTCATGGTCACTAAATTGAACATATTTGAAGTCTCCCGCATCGCTCTCTTTCGCTTCAAAGAGATAACGAACACCACGATTCCCCTTCTTATAAGTCAAAATATGCTTACCTACGTATTTATAGGTATATTTCTTAGAAGATCCTTTTTGATAAAACTCCATTGAATCCTTATCAATCTTAATCCGATCAATATCTGTTTGGTAACCCTTGGTATAATATTCCTTATACTCAGCAGCAGTCATGGTTGGATTTAATTTTGCCTTATAATCAAAGACCTGATCCAAAGTTCCATCTTGCAAGTATGGATAAACTGATTTCCAATCACCTGCATAATTTGCTAAGCTACGATCCTTTACTTGACTATCCTCGAAATAGCCCTTTTGAACTGTCTTTGAATCTTCCTCATGTTCCGGTTGAATATCCTTACCAGCTTGTGACGTTGTTTTCTCTAGCGCCTTCAGATTCTCCTTCATAACAGACACGTAGTCTTCGCCATTTTTCATTTCTTGATCCGTCAGGCTTTCCAAAGGATTTAAGACAGCCAACTCAACACCAGCTTCAGAAGACAAGGTTTTCGCCAAGGACTTAGAAGCATTTTCCTCAAAGTAAATGACCTTGATCTCATTTTTCTTGATATACTCTGTCAATTCACGCAATCGTGCGGCAGAAGGCTCACTATCAGGTGAAATCCCTGAAATGGCTACCTGGTTTAATCCATAATCCAAGGCCAAGTAACGGAAAGCTGCGTGTTGGGTTACGAAATTCTTTTGTTTTGCATCTTTCAACCCATCCTGATAAGCTTGATCCAAGGCCTGTAATTTCTTCAGATAGGCTTGGGCATTTTTCTCAAACGTCTTTTTCTTATCTGGATAAGCTGCGACTAACTGATCACGAATCGACTCTACCATCTTCATGGCACGATGTGGAGAGAGCCAAAGGTGAGGATCATATTCATGATGGTGTTCTTCGCCCCCTTCGTGTTCATGTTCCTCTTCCAATCCAGGAAGCAAGACCATGCCCTTGGTGGCATCGATCACTTTGGTTTTCTTATCCTTCATTGATTTCAAAAGATTTGGAACCCAGGTTTCCATATTTTCATTTTCATAGACGAAAACATCCGAATCTTGAATCATGGCCCGCCCCTTAGCAGACAATTCATATTCATGAGGCTCTGATCCCGCTCCAATGAGCAGGTCTACCGTTCCTTCATCTCCGACAATATTTTTTGTAAAATCATAAACAGGATAGAAAGTGGTCATCACTTTTAATTTCCCATTTTGACTCTGACTTTTGCCACAAGCTGTCAAAACAAGTGTTAAAGCCACTAACAATAACCAACCAAATTTTTTAACGTTCATATCTACTTCCTCAAACGTGATCCAAGATTCACAAGCAAGAACAAGGCCACAAATAAAAGCGTGATGCTGGCACTTGCTGGTGTATCTGCAATATAAGACAAAATCAACCCACTAAACATCCCGATAAAGCCAATAATGACCGCAATCAACATGACCCCACGGAAGTTCTTCCCTAATTTCAGCGCAATACTAGCCGGTAAGACCATGATGGTTGAAACCAATAAAGAACCTGCTGCAGGAATCATCAAGGCGATAGCAACCCCCGTTACCACATTAAATAAGATGGACATGGTCCGGACCGGAAGCCCATCCACAAAGGCCGTATCTTCATCAAAGGTCAAAATATACATAGGCCGCAAGAATAAGGCCGTCAGCACTAATACAACGAAAGCAATCACAAACAAGGCAATCACCTGTTCATCCGTAATGGTTAGGGTAGAACCAAACAAATACTGATCCAAGCTCATGGAGCTCTTCCCACCACCATGCATCAGTACCAAAGCTAGGGCAAGACCAGTGGACATTAAAATTGCCGTCCCGATCTCCATAAAATCCTTAAATAAGGTCCGCAAATACTCAAGAAAAACCGCAGCAATAATGACAATGATCATGGTCGAGAGCGTTGGAGAGATCCCAAGGAAAAGCCCAAAAGCGACACCCGCAAGAGAGACGTGACTTAGCGTATCACTCATAAGACTCTGCCGTCTTAAAATCAAGAAAATCCCTAATACAGGAGAAAAAAGACTCATGGCAACCATAGCCAACAAGGCCCGTTGCATAAAATCATACTGGAATAAATCAAGCATGGTCACCCTCCCCTTCAGTATCATGGACATTAAAACATCTCCAAGGAGAGCTTTGGTCACGAACCAAATGAATATTCCGATCCGCAAATTGGCTAACCTCTTCAGGATCATGCGTAATCATCAAAACAGATTTTTGATGGTGATGCGCACTGTGATGCATCAACTCATAAAAATCACTCTTTGTCGTCGCATCCATCCCTGTCGTAGGTTCATCTAAAACAAAGATATCCGGATCTGAAGCAAACATCCGAGCAATGACAGCACGCTGTTTCTGACCACCAGACAAAGAACCAATCGCCCGATCCTTGAACTCCAGCATCCCAACAGATTCCAAACTCTTCAGAATATGTTTTTCATCGTGCTCATTCAACTTTCGAAACCATCCTTTACGAGGGTACCGACCTGACTTCACAAATTCATAGACCGTACTTGGAAACCCTGCATTAAAACTAGCAATTTGTTGTGGCAAATAAGCAATCCTTAACTTCTTTCCCTTCACATTCGTCTTTGAAATCTCAACAGTCCCAACCTTAGGCTGTAAGATGCCAAGGCTAGCCTTAATCAAGGTTGACTTAGCAGCCCCATTCTCACCAGTCAGCGTAACAAACTCTCCACTATCTAAGTAGTAATTGATCCCTTCCAGAACCGGTTCTCGATCATAAAAGAACGATAAATTTGAAACCGTAATATACCTCAAACTATAACTCCTCTTCCAATAAATCTAAAAACCGCGAAATGACCCCTTGCTCATTCTTAGTAAACTTCGACAAAACATCCTCATAAGTGTGAAGGGTATGCTGATGGTGGTGCTGATGCTCTAAGGCAATCGGCTTACCAATATCAGTTAAGCGGTAATAGAGAACCCGTGCATCATTTTCATCGCGATAAGTCTCCAGCATCCCCTGACTTAATAAGGGCTTCACAGCTTTCGTGATCGCTGCCTGACTAACATTCAATTTCTTTGCTAAGACAGAATTGGTTAGAGCTTCATCAGCAACTAGCATCAAAATATGTTCCTGAGTGTTGGTTAATGAAACACCACTGGTACAAGAACCAACTAAAATCTCATGCTGATTTTCTGATAACAATAAAATAGAATTTAAAAATCGATCAATTTTATTTGCAACTTCAGACAAAATTAACTCCTTCTAATTCACCAAAAGAAACTTTACCGGTTAATTATATCATAAAAAAGAAAAAAATAAAACAAAAAAAGGAGTAAAACTCCTTTATAATCTATACCGGCGGCCGGGGTCGAACCGGCACGTCCTTGCGGACACTGGATTTTGAGTTCCATTCTTGCATTTTTTAAGTAGCAGGGTATTGATTTAATAGACTTTTGGAACTTTTGGTTTTCACAAAAAGGGGACTTTTTTCAGAATTTAGTACCTTTTTAGTAACTCATCTCTCTCTTAAATAACTACTTCCATAAATAGTGAGTCGATAATCTTATTTCTTAGTTATCTCATTTGTCAAATTAAGCTAGACAATTTCACCTGACTCAGAAAAACTTGATACGGAGTTTGGTAGTTCAAGGACTTCCTTGGGATTCGATTTCGCTTATCAAGTACAGAAAAAACAAATTAAACTATAGTCCGTTAAAAATTAGAGGTATCGTAGTTAGTTTACATATCTATCAAGTGTCTATAGTAATAAACTTCATTATTAAAATAAAATGTATTAGTATCAAAGCAACTATCTCAACTTGATTGGTTACTATAATACATCCCTACTAATATCAAAAAGCCACTGTTTCCAGTGACTTCATAATACCTTTCGCTCAAAAATATTTACGTTTTTACCAACAAAGCTACACACTCAGCGGTTCGCTGTTACCTTATTATTTCGTCGTAAACTCCTTACTCTACGACAGCTACGCCCCAGGGTACCTTCTTGACCTCTAGTCTCACATTGTCCCATGGGCGGACTGCGTATTTCTAATCTGCCCATTGACTCCTTTTAAGGCATTCTGTAGTTTGGTGGTATCACCGCTAATTTCTACAGTGATGCCCTTTATTCTGTTTGCCACTAGCGGTCACCTTCCTAAAATGTGCAAAATAAAAGCCCGGATTTCTCCGAGCATAAAGAAAGCACCAACCATTTCTGATTGATGCTTAAGATATTATATTTGTATTATTCTCTGTCTAACTTTGTAAGTTGTGCAACCTGATCTCTTCGACCATATATCACGCCTATTACTTGGACCTTATCATAGGGATATCAAGCGAGAATGGAATTCCGTCATGCATGATGACCTGTCTGTAAGTCATATCAATAAATACTGATACAGGAATACCCAGTTTGCTTAAAATTGCTTCTGCTGTTCTTTAATTTCTGGTTGTATTCGTGCTGTAACATTTGCACTTTTTGTAATTGCCATAGTGAGCACCTCCTTTCTAAGGATATTGTGCCACTATGTATAACTAATTGCAATACATTTTCAGTTTTGTTTTCCTTTATTCAATGCATGATCTTTCATAGGTTACCACAAGACCTACACCTACACCATTATTTGGTGTAACAGCAATAACTCTCCAACCTTCCTTAGCTAAATCGTTTATTTTTCTTTCAGCTTCCTTCACCATATATGTTTCTACCTTATATTCATACATTCTGTTTTTTCTCCTTATCATTTACCTTTAACTAAAAATAAAATAATTCTTCAAATTTCTTATCCAATGCAATGCAAAAGATAAGTGCAAGTTTAGCAGTAGGATTAAACTGTCCCGTTTCAATAGAACTAATTGTATTCCGAGAAACACCTACCATTTCAGCTAATGCAGCTTGAGACAGCTGCTTTTGTTTTCGTACTTCCTTAATATTGTTTTTTAATTCTAATTTTTCCTGCATAAGCAATCACTTAAGTCCTTTAATATAAAGAAATAAATAGATGACCGTGATTAAAAGTGTAGCAATATACGAGAATATATAGATTCGCTTCTTTTGAAAAAAATACCTTGACATATTTTCGCCAGATAAATATGCAAACAATAATGCTGTCAATAAATCATTATCGACCCCTTTGATCCAGTTGAGTATGTAGATAAAACCAAATACAACAAGAAAAGTCACTTCACCTATAATTCTTCCCTTATTTGCTTCAGCAATTTTACCTTCATCTTCTTTTTCTTCTCGAGCTATTTTCAGAATTTGTTCTTTATTCATCTTTGAGCCTCCTGCCAAGTTTTCTTTACATACATTCTAACATTGCCAAGTTTACTTGTCAATACTATTTGCAAAATTTTCTTTGCAGTTCTAGAACTTATCTAAATCCTCCTGCGTTGCTGGGTCATCATACCTCACAGAGTCATTTCCCTTCTCTGTCCAATCATTCATTCATCAATTCCTCAATTTCCTTTATCCCTTCAAACTCTCCAACACTTTCGAAAAGTTCTATAGCTCGTTTGAAATGTCTATTGGATAATTCCGTATCTTTCAAGGCTAAATAGATTTCACCTAACCCTCTATAGCTACAAGCTTGAGAAATTACGTCATCCGTCTCTAAAGATTGTTCCAATGACAGATTCATGAATAAAAGAGCTTCATCAAGGTTGTTTAATTTAAATCTCACATAGCCTTGTTCATAGTTATTCACAGCTTTCTTTAGATTATCATTTGGAAAATGCTCTTCAACTATCTTCACTTCATCTTCAATGAGTTTTAAAGCCTTATGAAAATCCCCCTGATCTCTGTAGATCATAGCTAATTGATGTAATCCAATGTGTTCATGTTCTTTATCTTCATTTTGTTGAGCTAATAAAATGTATTTCTCAAAGATACGGGTACACGAGGCATAGTCTTTTTCTGTCAATAATAAATACCCCATCAGATTTAAAAGGCTAAAATCTGTACAGTTATCAATGGAAAAATCTTGTTCAACCAACTGTTTAGCTTCTGATGTTTTTCCCTCCAGAAACAAGTCCCAAGCTGTATCAATTTTAGAAACCATCTATTTCCCCTTTCAACTATAAATAACCTTCATTAAATAAAAATATTCAACAAGAATATACTAATCTCTACCTATTGAGACTTAATCTTATAAACCATCAATCTGCATTAAAATAATCATAAACCTCTTTAAAGAGAGTTTGCAATATTTCTTGCTCTTCTTCATCTAAATTATATTCAGAAACTAGCTCGTCCATATAGTCAAATGCAGTGAAATGATTTTTTATCCCATGCATGACAATCGCAAACTTCAAATCATTTAGTTCTGTTTTATTAAACTCTTTTAATTTTTTCAAATCAATTTTAGTGATTGGATGCGGGACAACATCTAGAGTACTGTAAGTCGTTTTTCCTAATAAATAGTCTGTCGTGGTATCAAATAATTTTGCTAATTTGACAACCGTTTCTAAATTAGGCTCTAAAGTTCCGTTTTCCCAACGAGAATAAGTACCTTGTTGTACATCAATCATCTCAGAAACTTGTACCTGTGTTAACTTCTTACTCTTTCTCAGTTCCTTAAGACGATCTCCAAAAGAATTATTACTAAACATTGTATCCTCTTTAATATTCGATTCTGTATATTTTGGCTTGACAAAATATTCTAAACGGTATAAAATAGAATTATTCCATAAGGAATATTTATTTTAAGATTAAATATTCCATTGAGAATATTATAGCATAAAAGGAGGTAAAAGCGTATGTAACTAGTAGTCGATTTAAAAAATTTTAATAAAGGAGGTAGGATTCGACAAAATAAAAAAATCTTGAAACAAATGTGCCGTTCGTTCCAAGATCAAAACATATTATGTAACAATTATACCACAGAAAACTCTTCAGTTGCACAAGAAAATTTCGGAGGTTTCACAAAAAGATGACCAATAAAGAGTTAGTCAATCAAATTTCTGGCCTAAACTCTACCTCTACTCTTAAAAATTGGATTCAACTGATTAAAGAGATAAGTGGCAAGGAATTTAAGAAAATTAAAGTTCCTATCAGTAGAAATCCCAGAACTCATCAATTAAGTTATACAGTTGCCTATGACTTTACAGACGAAGACCTTAGACAATTTCAAAAGTTAGCTAACCTAAAACTTGAAATAGGTCTCAAAGAGGCTATACAAGCCGTATTTGGGAGTCTAACAGACAATGAGCAAGAATCCCTAAACCAAGTAATAGATGAGCTCTACGATGAACTGAGCGCCTTAAAACAGGAATTTAAGCGAGAAATACGACTGATACAAATTGAGAATTCCAACCTAAAAAAGAAAATCCAAGATATTGAAGAGTCGATGCAAACCGGCTTACTAGGGTTTGTTAACAAGAGGTCAAAAAATAGGTTCGGCTAATAGCGAGTTTTCGGCTGAGCCATGAG
This sequence comes from Streptococcus sp. HMSC073D05, assembly GCF_001812015.1. NCBI lineage: Bacteria > Bacillati > Bacillota > Bacilli > Lactobacillales > Streptococcaceae > Streptococcus > Streptococcus sp. HMSC073D05. The sequence continues at coordinate 3,890 of NZ_KV807483.1, read as the reverse complement.
GCAGAAAGCCGAAAATGAGCGTAAATGCGGACGGACCATTTTTGACCGATAGGGTGTGTAGTAACACCACCCTCTGCAAGTTAGGTGTACCATCGAAAAAATTCAGTATTACCAAGGGTTTTGGAGATTTTAAGGGTGGCAAAATTAGGCAAAAAGTTGAATCAAAATCTATGGCAAAAAATGAGCATTTACGTTCTGTATTTGACTGGATTCAAATTCAGTTTGATAAGACTGAATTTTCGCCAAAAGAAATAATCGAAGATATCCTATTTCTTGACTTTGACCTATTTATTGAGAATAAGGGGAGCCTTAAATACTATAACTATGATAGCCAGCTTCATTATGGGAATATCCGTATCTACTATGGATCGAAAGAGTCGTCCTACATGCTTGTCATGTCAGGACAGGCACTTGAATTCTATAGAGATATGGTATTAGATCCAAATAGTCTATCCGAAAGACAGTTTCTGGACAACCTCTACTACAATTACAATCGTTTTTCAATCAGACGAATTGATATTGCAATAGATGATTTTAATGAAACACCCTATTTCACTCCTAATCAACTTCTAAAGATCTGTCAGAAGAAACGCTTTATATATGGAAAAAGCACCTACTACAATACCTACGGAGATGAAACAATCGGCCAGACCTTATATTTAAGAAAACCCAATGATGATGAAAGACTTAGAATTTACGATAAACGCTTAGAACGAGCTGAGAAGCTCGGTATCAGCAAGCGGTATATAGAAAATTGGATAAGAACTGAGTTAGAACTTAGGAAAGAAAAAGCTCACTACTTCATTCAAGAATGGTTGCATTCAGAAATAGATCTTCTCAACTTTACCAAGGGATATCTCAAAGAAAAAGTGAGATTCTATAGTGATAGCCATTTCTCAAAACCTTTGAGATCTTGGGAAAAGTTTTTAGGTCACTCAAAACCCGTCTCTATCATTATTTCAAAACCAAAAACAGAACTAGAACAAAAATTAGAATGGTTTACCTATAAAGGTTCAGGAGCTATTCTAAAAGCGTATAAATTTTTATACGTCAATAACTTACTGCATGAGTATGAGAAATCTAACTACCTCGCACTCAACAATATGGAATATCCACCAGATTTAGCAAGTGGATTAATAGAAAGGGCAATTCTCTTTAAAAGAGAGGATTTAATCCCTACAATCAAAGAAAATATCAAAAGGAGAAATTAACTATGGCAAAAATGCTTTCACAAAATGACTGGAATTTTAATAACATTGGAACAAAATTTGAATTGGATGAAGTTATTCCAAAATTTGAAACGGAAGTCCGAGCAGATGCAAACGGAGAAATTATCAAAAACCGAGATGGTAGCGAAAGACGTTTTAATACCGATAAAATCATTGGTTGGAAATACAATGTAACGATCAAGGATGGACAATTCAAAAAGAAATCAACACAAGTCTCAGTAGACAATCCAGAAGCTTTAGTTGATAATGACTATATCCAAGCAATGGATGAAGTACCAGTTACATTTGACAATTTACAAGCTACTATGATTAGTTCGACAATGTATTACAAAGCAGATGCTATCCATTTAGTAGATGTAAAACAAAAATAAGTATCAGACAAGGGGAGTTAATCCACCCCTTACTTAATCTAATTAGAAAAGGAGATCACATGATTAAAACTGTAACAAAAGATGACCTTATCGAACTTGGATTTGCTCCAGGAACTGCAAGAAAGATTATTCATACCGGCAAATTACTTTTAGTGAATCGTGGTTTTAACATCTACGATAACAAACGGATCGGTACAATTCCAGCCAGTGTCGCGGAAGAACTATTAGGAATTGAACTCCAGAAAGAAGTGTAACATATGGCTTTACGTAAAAGTAGAGACGGAACTTGGATTGTCGATGTTTCCAATGGTATAAATCCAATATCTTTAAAACAACGTAGAATTGTAAGAAAAGGATTTAAAACTAAAAAAGAAGCGTTGGAAGCCGAACAATACTTACGAAGTGTAGAACTTAAAGAAAAAAGTTTCAGCTCAAAAATATCAATTGATATCCTTTATGATCTCTTAAAAGAAGAGGATAAAATAAACAACAGAAAACAGAGCTATATAGATACACAAGAAAACAACTATAACAGGCATATAAAAAACTATTTTGAAAAAGTTGATGATGTAGCTAAATTAACTTATGAAGATATCTATCAATTCAGAGAACATCTAAGAGAAAAAAATGCTCAAAACTCGGAAAATAAGCTAAGTCCAAATACTATTAATAAAATTATAATTCTGCTAAAGAAAATTCTGGACGTTGGATTAAGAAAGGGATTTTACAAAGAACATCCCGTAGGATTGCTAAAAAAATTACCAATAGAAAAAGCAAAATTAAATTTCTGGACAGTAAAAGAATTCAAGCACTTCTTAACACTATTTAACGACGATGAATACAATATCAAATTACTATTCACTGTTCTATTTTTTACTGGTCTAAGACTGGGCGAAGCTCTAGCTCTAACTTGGAAGGATATAGAGTTTTCAACAAATACAATCCATGTAAGTAAATCAGTATACGTAAAAAAAGGTGAAGAACACATTAGTAGTACAAAGACAAAAGCTGGAACTCGAAGAATTATCATGAATACCAAACTAGTGGAGACACTAGAAGAGTGGAAACAGATACAGCATGAAAGATTGAAAGAATTTACAACAAACCTAGATGATCTACAGTTATTTCAAAATAGCCCGATTACAATAACTAAAGATTCAATCGAAAAACAATATAAAAAAATATTACAAAGAGATAGTTCTTTAAAAAAAATAAGAATTCATGACTTCAGACATTCACATGCTTCACTGCTAATAAATCAAGGAGAAGATTATCTTGTTGTAAAAGAAAAATTAGGCCATGCTTCTATAACTACCACAATCGATACATACTCTCATTTGTATCCAAGCAAGCAACAAAAATTAGCGGATAAATTAGATGATTTGTTATAAAATTAGTAATTTTTAGTAACTCAGCATTAGAAATTAAACGAATAAAAGTAAAAAGACAAGGTCCGAAAACCTTGTCTTTAATACTATACCGGCGGCCGGGGTCGAACCGGCACGTCCTTGCGGACACTGGATTTTGAGTCCAGCGCGTCTGCCAATTCCGCCACGCCGGCATAAATTTAACTGGGGTAGCTGGATTCGAACCAACGCATGAGGGAGTCAAAGTCCCTTGCCTTACCGCTTGGCTATACCCCAATAATAATATTAATAAATAGGCGAGTGATGGGGATCGAACCCACGCATGCCAGAGCCACAATCTGGTGTGTTAACCACTTCACCACACCCGCCATAATTATTAACACGGGCAGTAGGAATTGAACCCACACTGAAGGTTTTGGAGACCTTAGTTCTACCTTTAAACTATGCCCGTAAAGGATGGAAGGGGAGGGATTCGAACCCCCGAACCCGAAGGAGCGGATTTACAGTCCGCCGCGTTTAGCCTCTTCGCTACCCTTCCTGATTATTGAATTGATGGCGCGAGACGGAATCGAACCGCCGACACATGGAGCTTCAATCCATTGCTCTACCAACTGAGCTACCGAGCCAAATTGCGGGAGCAGGATTTGAACCTACGACCTTCGGGTTATGAGCCCGACGAGCTACCGAGCTGCTCCATCCCGCGTTAATATTAAGGAGGATGTGGGATTCGAACCCACGCACGCTTTTACACGCCTGACGGTTTTCAAGACCGTTCCCTTCAGCCGGACTTGGGTAATCCTCCAAATATATAGTCCGTACGGGATTCGAACCCGTGTTACCGCCGTGAAAAGGCGGTGTCTTGACCCCTTGACCAACGGACCATACTATTAATGGGCACGAGTGGACTCGAACCACCGACCTCA
>NZ_KV807482.1:7160-61713 GCF_001812015.1 Streptococcus sp. HMSC073D05 | reverse complement strand
AGGTGTCGCAGGTTCGAATCCTGTCTTCCCGATAGTATATTAAAAGAGTCTAATGATGTCATTAGATTTTTTTTTATAATTTACAAGAAAAAAGAGCTTGCGCTCTTTCCAACTTTATTTATTTCGCAGTTCAACATAACGGTTATACCATATTTTGATATATTCCTCTGAAAAAGGACCTTTGTTTTGGTTTATCCAATCTACTAGTACTTTTACATTTTCTTTTAAAATATAGTCAATGTCATCTGAATAGTGCATTTTTTCTTTATGTTGCTCATATTCTTCAACATCTAACAATTTCTTTTCACCATTTGTAAAGACCTTGACATCGAGATCATAGTCGATATATTTTAAGGCCTCTTGGTCGATGTGAAAAGGACTTGCTAGGTTACAGTAGTAAGACACACCATTGTCACGGATCATGGCGATGATGTTAAACCAATATTTTTTATGGAAATAAACAATTGCTGGTTCACGAGTGATCCAACGTCTGCCATCACTTTCTGTAACAAGTGTATGATCATTTACTCCAATAATTGCATTTTCGGTTATCTTTAATACCATGGTGTCACGCCAGGTACGGTGTAAACTGCCATCATGTTTATAACTTTGAATTGTAATAAAGTCGCCTTCTTTAGGTAGTTTCATAACTTACCAACTTTCTACAATCTAAGTATATCCTCTATATTGTAACATATTTTTTTAATTTTTTTCTTATTTTTCTATTTTATTTTCAATTTGATTTTTGAATGGGAATTTATGAATCTAAAAATTCTCTAATGGCTGATGTTATATCACTATAATCGTACCCTTTTCTGGCTAATGCTTGGGTTAAACGTTGTTTTAGGTCATAGCCTTCATATTTTTTACTGTATTTACGGTATTGTTTTTCTAATTCTTTTAGGATGAGCTCATTGGTTGTTTCTTCATCTGCTTCTAGTTCAAGATTTTGGAATGCAATTTTTGCTTGGTTGTATGCAAAACCTTTTGAAATGAGTCCTTGGATGATTTTCGTTTCAATGGCTTTTAATGGGTATTTTCCTTGGTATTTCTTTTGGAGTTTTATTGCGGTACGGCTAATAACTTCTGTAAAATCATAGTCAGCAAGAATTTCTTGAAGGATAATTTTTGGGACCCCTTTTTGTTGAATTTTTTGTTGTAATAAGACAGGGCCTTTATCGCCACTGAGGAGGTTGGCCTCTATCAGGTTTCTGGCATATTGACGATCATCTAACCACTTTTCTTCTTTTAGGTGTTGGACAACTTTATCAATAATCTCAGTATCAATCTCATATTTTGTAAGGTAGTCTCGGACTTCTTTTGTTGTTCGAGCTTTAAAGGAAAGATGGTAAAGGGCCAGGTTTTTACCATAGGAGTATTGTGCAAACTCTTGGATTTCTTTTAGCTCTTCTTCACTGATTTCTTTCTCTTTGGAAAGAAAATATTTGACGATGGTATCTTCTGTGATGTAAAGTTTTTGATCATTGTCTAATTCAAGAAGGTAGAGTCTTTTTTTCTTTTCTAGTTTTGTAATTTTCATATTTTTTCTTTTATCCAAACGCTTCAAAGGCAGCAACGAGTCGAAGTTTATGTATATCGACCTGATCTCTTCCATAATAGTCAAGAAATAGTTCAGCGTATTTAGGATCTTGTAGGTTATAGTTGAGGGACCAAACTGCCCAAAAGAGGTCGATATGCCGGTCACTGAAATCAGCCAAACCAAGATCAATAAAGCAAGAGAATTGGTCAGCATCTTTTAGAATAAAGTTCGGTAGACAGGCATCCCCGTGAATAAAGGCATCTGTCTTTAAAAGGTGCCCATGTTCTTGGATGAGTTGGAAGGCCTCTTCGCGACTGTTGATTTGGAATTGGGGTAGGAGCGCCTTGGCATAGAACTCACCTTTTTCATAGTTTTTCAAGGCTCTTTCTTTATAGGCTTGTAAATGATTATCTGATGGAAAATTTTTCGGATTTAAGCTGTGAAGCTTTTTAAGAGCCTCTGCCATGGTACGGCAGATTTTTTCTGGCTGGTCTAAAAAAGCGAGAGCATCATGGCCAATAGCCTCTTTAGTCAGGAGGTAGTCTTTATCTTTAGATAGATATTCGATAACTGGAGTTCCCAGTCCTTTGGTTTCAAACCACCTTGCAATGCTAGCTTCTCGCTCTAATCTTCCCTTTTGATCTATTTTCAAGTAGTAACCTGAATCAAGATAGAGAACCCTTGCGCCTGAATGAGAAGAGCTATCAGAAAGAGTTGCTCCCTCTATATAAGTTCGTAATTGCTCAGGAAAATCCAATGGGGAGAAATGAGATGTCTTTGTATTCATGGTTTTATTGTAACATATTCTTAACCATTGAGAAACTACGTGGTATAATAGACTTATGAGTCTTAAAGTCAAACAAAAAATTCCATTAAAAATCAAGCGTATGGGGATAAACGGGGAAGGTATCGGATTTTTCCAGAAAACCCTTGTTTTTGTTCCAGGAGCCCTCAAGGGTGAAGATATCTTCTGCCAAATTACAAGTGTCAAGAAAAATTTTGCGGAAGCCAAACTCTTATCTGTGAATAAAGCGTCTAAGTATCGGGTGACACCCATGTGTGATATCTATGAGACCTGTGGGGGCTGTCAAATCATGCATTTGAAGTATGACAAGCAGCTGGAGTTTAAAACAGATTTATTGCAACAAGCCTTGAAAAAGTTCTCACCTGAAGGCTTTGAACAGTATGACATTCGGCCAACAATCGGAATGCAGGAGCCTCTTTACTATCGGGCCAAATTGCAATTTCAAACAAGGAAATTTAAAGGCCAGGTCAAGGCGGGTCTCTATGCTCAAAATTCACATTATTTGGTAGAATTAAAAGATTGTTTGGTTCAAGATCAGGTTATTCAAGCGATTGCCAATGATTTTGCGGATTTATTGACTTACTATCAGATTCCAATTGCTGATGAGCGTAAAGAACTGGGTGTCAGAACTATGATGGTTCGACGAGCTCGGAAGTCTGGTCAGGTTCAGATAATTGTGGTCACCAGTCGGCAGATTAATTTAAAGGATTTAGTGGAAGACTTGGTTAAGAAACACCCTGAGATTGTCACCGTTGCTGTTAATAAAAATACGTCTCGCTCCAGTGAAATCTATGGTGAACAAACACAGATTATTTGGGGTGAAGAGGCTATTCTTGAAGGCGTTTTGGATTATGAATTCTCCCTCTCTCCTCGAGCCTTTTATCAACTGAATCCGGAGCAGACTGAAGTCTTGTATAGTGAAGCGGTCAAGGCTTTGGATGTATCGCCAGAGGATCATCTAATTGATGCCTACTGTGGGGTTGGAACGATTGGGTTTGCTTTTGCTAATAGAGTGAAAAGTGTTCGGGGGATGGATATCATTCCTGAAGCGATTGAAGATGCCAAATACAATGCTAAACGGATGGGATTTGATAATACCCACTATGAAGCTGGGACGGCTGAGGAAATTATTCCCCGTTGGTACAAAGAAGGCTATCGAGCAGATGCAGTCATTGTGGATCCACCCCGTACGGGTTTAGGGGCGAAATTGATCGAGACCTTATTGCACTATGCACCTGACAAGATGGTCTATGTCTCTTGTAATGTATCGACTTTGTCAAGAGATTTGGTAGCTTTGACAAAGGTCTATCGGGTTGAATACATTCAATCAGTGGACATGTTTCCACATACGGCAAGGACAGAGGCTGTCGTGAAGTTAGTGAAGAAGTGAAAATGAACGAAATGAGTAAAGGAAATAGGAAAATGGACAATGTTATTGATGTATCGATTCCAGTTGCTCAAGTCATTGATCAACATCCGGAAGTATTGGACTTGTTGGTGGAGTTGGGCTTTAAACCCTTAGCCAATCCGATCATGCGCAATACAGTTGGGCGCAAGGTTTCTTTGAAACAAGGATCAAAATTAGAAGGTACTCCTATGGAGAAGATTGTGCGAACACTAGAGGCTAATGGCTATGAAGTGGTGGGGCTAGACTAATGAGTGATGAACGAATTCACGTCTTAAGAGATATCTTATTAGAGCTTCATCATGGAGCTTCCCCTGAATCGGTTCAGGAACGGTTTGATGCGACCTTTGCAGGAGTTTCTGCGATTGAGATCTCTCTTATGGAGCATGAACTGATGAATTCAGATGCAGGGGTTACTTTTGAAGATGTTATGGAGCTTTGTGATGTCCATGCCAATCTCTTTAAGAATGCTGTTCAAGGGGTCGAAGTAGCAGATACTGACCACCCGGGCCATCCTGTTCAAATCTTTAAACAGGAGAATCTAGCCCTTCGTGCGGCTATGATGCGGGTACGTCGTTTGCTAGACAATTATGAGACAACCGATGATCCTGAGATGATTCAGGAGATTCATAAGGGCTTGTTACGTCAGCTGGGCTTGGTGGGTCAATTTGACCGGCATTACCGACGCAAGGAAGAGTTGATGTTTCCGATTATGGAAAAATATGGGCATGATTCCCCACCAAAAGTGATGTGGGGAGTAGATGACCAGATTCGGGACCTCTTTGCGAAAGTTTTGGACACTGCCAAGGAACTGCCGGATTCTGGCATCTTAGAAGTCAAAGAGCTCTTTGAAGCCTTTGCGCAAGAGTTTGAGGCCATGATCTTCAAGGAAGAGTCGATCCTCTTGATGATTTTGCTGGAGGCCTTTACTCAGGATGACTGGCTCTTCATTGCAGAAGAAAGTGATGCCTATGGTTATGCCATTATTCTCCCAAGTGAGAAATGGGTGCCGAAACGCGTTGACTTCAAGGAGGAAGCGTCGAAAGAGTCAGAGGGTTCAACTGAACCGCTTCCTTCTTCAAAAGGCGATGAGCAACGTCAGGTCATTGAGACTCCTGAGGGGCAGTTGACGATTACCTTCACGCCTAAGAAAAAAGAAGAGAGCTTCGATCGCAAGCAGCCACAGGCTTTTGGCCATGGCTTTCTATCGGTGGAGCAAGCGAATTTAATCTTGAACCAGTTACCAATGGAGATCACCTTTGTCAATAAGGAGGATATTTTCCAATATTACAATGATGCTGCGCCTTTTGAGGAAATGATTTTTAAGAGGACGCCATCGCAGGTAGGACGCAATGTTGAGCTGTGTCACCCACCGAAATATTTGGAGAAGGTCAAAGCCATCATGCAGGGGCTTCGTGAAGGGAAAAAAGACAAGTATGAAATGTGGTTCAAATCAGAATCGCGTGGGAAATTTGTCCATGTCACCTATGCAGCCGTGCGTGATGAAGCTGGAGAGTTTCAAGGAGTCTTGGAATATGTTCAGGACATTCAACCTTATCGGGAGATCGATACGGATTTTTATAGAGGAATGGAGTAAAGATGAGTTACGAAACAGAGTTTATGAAAGAGTTTGAGGAGTGGATCAAGACTCAAGTCATGATCAATGAAATGGCTCTCGAAGAAAGTAAGAAGGTTTTTGATGAAGATCAGGATGAGCGAGCTAAAATTGCTATGATTCGCTATGAAAGCCGTTTGGATGCGTATCAGTTTTTGCAAGGGAAGTTTGAAAATTTCCATGCTGGAAAAGGATTTCATGATTTACCAGATGGCCTCTTTGGTGAAAGAAAATACTAGAAGGTGATTATTGAAGGCGTTTTACTAGCTAGATTTACCTGAAAATCGAGCAATGACTTGATTTTTTAGGGGATTGTGTTACAATAAAAAAGTTGAAATGACATCAACGGATTATTGAATGGAATAATGGTGATGAAACCTTGTTGCCTTAGGGATTGATCACTGAATTTAGGAGGAAAAATGGCAAAGAAGAACGTAAACCGTGCGAAACAATACAAACATCAAAATAGACATCTTTTGAAAAAAGCTGTCGCAACTGTAACTGCAGCTGTGAAAGAAGCACCTAAAAAGGTTGAGAAAGCTACAAAAGCAGTGGCGAAAGAAGTGAAACAAGCGGCTTCTTCAGTGGAAGAATTTGCTGCAAGTTTGGAAGGTGTGGCACTTGATCGTGCGCAAACATTCTATGATGAAGGTATTCGCTCTGTTGCGGACTTCGCAAACTGGACAGAAAAAGAGTTGTTGGCCCTTAAAGGAATCGGCCCAGCTACGATCAAGAAATTGCAAGAACTAGGCGTTAAATTTAAATAATCGCTTTTGTGATTTCTTGCTATTTCAAGGAAAACTTGCTAAAATGAACCTATTAGAGGTGTTTTGAATCCCACATTTTACAGAAAGTGGCGGTGCTGAGAAGTCCACAAATGTGTCAAAACTGGTTGCTAATGGATAAAAATGAAATAATAATGTCTTTTTGTTTTAAAGACGAGAGATGCGGGCTCTGCCCGAAATTGGGTGGTACCGCGGATCAACACATTCGTCCCTGTCAGATTAATGACAGGGACGATTTTTCTTTTACACCCCTAGCCAAAGGAGGTTGTCATGAAACAATCTTTTAACACCAGTAAACTCTACTATGGTTTTCCTATCTTCATCTTGGGGTATCAGGACCAGAACTTTGAGCACAATATCACAACCTGCAGTTCGTCTTATAGTCTGGGAGATTGGCTGGTCATCGGTGTTGGTGCTGAGGAAAATGCGGCAGACCAGATTAAGCATTATCAACAGTTCACTGTGAACATCCCTGATGAAAACTTTATGCTGGAGATGGAGCAGGCTGGCTTTATCAGCCATCGGGAGAAGTTGGATCACTTAGGGCTGGACTATGAGATTTCTGAACGGACCCAGGCTCCGATTTTGGAGGCCTGTCCAGTCGTATTGGATTGCCAGGTAGATCGGATTATTGAGGAAGATGGCATTTGCCATATCTTTGCAAAGATTCTTGAGCGACTGGCTGATCCAGAACTCTTAGATGATAAGGGGCATTTTAAAAATGACCGTTTTGCACCGACCTACTTTATGGGGGACGGCCATCAGCGCGTTTATCGTTATCTGGACGATCGAGTCGACCCCATGGGAAGCTTTATGAAGAAAGCGAGGAAGAAGAATGACAAGAGCTGAACTGCCAGAAAGAATAGAAACCGAGTGTCTGGTCTTGCGAGTCCGAACAGTGGCGGATGTAGAGGATATCTTTGACTATGCTAGTCGTCCAGAAGTCTCTTACCCAGCAGGGTTTCCACCTGTCAAGACCTTGGAAGATGAGATTTATTACCTAGAACATATCCTTCCCGAACGTAATCAAAAGGATAATCTCCCAGCAGGCTATGGAATCGTGGTCAAAGGGACCGATACAATCATCGGCTCTGTTGATTTTCCTCATCGCCACGAAGATGATGTGCTGGAGATTGGCTATACCTTGCACCCAGACTATTGGGGCCGGGGTTATGTACCCGAAGCAGCGCGTACCTTGATTGATTTAGCTTTTACAGAACTAAACCTACACAAGATAGAATTGTCTTGCTTTGGTTACAACCTTCAAAGTCAACGAGTCGCTGAGAAGCTTGGTTTCACCCTTGAAGCACGCATAAGAGACCGTAAAGATGCCCAAGGCAATCGCTGTGATGATTTGAGATACGGCTTGCTGAAGAGTGAGTGGGAGGTGGATTGATGCATGTTTTCATCATTGGAGCTCCAGCTGCAGGGAAAATGACCATTGGTCAGGAACTTTCGAAACTCACCGGTGCGACTCTCTTTTTCAACCATCAACCAATTGATTTCGCACTCGAAATCTATCAGGATTTTACGGAAGAAATGTGGGAATTTGTTCGTAGCGTTAACTTTTCTTTTCTTGGAACAAGCGCCAGGCATCATCGGTCGGTGATTTTAACAGGTGTAACTGATTTTTCAAATCAATACCATCTGATGTATTTGAAGAATATTCAAGATTTATTAAATGAGTATCATCAAGAGATTCTCTTTGTTGAATTAGAAACGTCTCTTGAGGAGCGCTTACGTCGCAATCGAACGGAGAATCGGTTGAAATACAAACCCTTGAAACGGAATTTTGAGGTATCTGAAAGAGAAATTTTAGAGACTGATAAAACAGATCAACTTAATTCTCAAAAGCAACCGAGTGGCCTTCACCACTACCTGAAAATTAATAATACGAATCTGTCTGCAGAAGAAGTCGCAAAGCAGATTCAAGAAAAAATGAAAACAATAGAGAAAGGACACACACATGTCTAAAGAACTTTCACCTAAATATAATCCAGCCGAGGTTGAGGCTGGTCGTTACCAAAAATGGCTTGACGAAGATGTTTTCAAGCCTTCTGGCGATAAAAAGGCTAAGCCTTATTCAATCGTTATTCCACCACCAAACGTAACTGGTAAACTTCACCTTGGTCACGCTTGGGATACAACTTTGCAAGATATCATCATCCGTCAAAAACGGATGCAAGGTTTCGATACGCTTTGGCTTCCAGGTATGGACCACGCAGGTATTGCTACTCAAGCTAAAGTAGAAGCGCGTTTGGCTGAAGATGGCATCTCTCGTTATGACCTTGGTCGTGAAAAATTCCTTGAGAAAGTCTGGGAATGGAAAGACGAATATGCGACGACTATCAAGCAACAATGGGGCAAGATGGGGCTCTCTGTAGACTATTCTCGTGAGCGTTTCACCCTTGACGAAGGTCTGTCAAAAGCTGTTCGTAAGGTCTTTGTAGAGCTCTACAAGAAGGGCTGGATCTACCGTGGTGAATTTATCATCAACTGGGATCCGAAAGCCCGTACAGCCCTTTCTGATATCGAGGTTATTCACAAGGATGTGGAAGGTGCCTTCTACCACATGAACTACATGTTGGAAGACGGTTCACGTGCCCTTGAAGTAGCAACAACACGTCCTGAAACCATGTTTGGGGATACAGCCGTAGCGGTTAACCCAAATGATGATCGTTATAAAGACTTGATTGGTCAAAATGTTATCTTGCCAATCTTGAACAAGCCAATCCCAATCGTAGGGGACGAACACGCAGACCCTGAATTTGGTACTGGTGTGGTGAAGATCACTCCTGCCCATGACCCTAATGACTTCTTAGTTGGTCAACGTCATAATCTTCCGCAAGTGAACGTCATGAACGATGATGGTACTATGAATGAATTAGCTGGTGAATTCAATGGCATGGACCGCTTTGAAGCTCGTAAGGCTGTTATCAAGAAGTTAGAAGAAATTGGTGCCCTTGTTAAGATTGAGAAGATGACCCACTCAGTTGGTCACTCAGAGCGTACAGGGGTGATGGTTGAGCCACGCTTGTCTACGCAATGGTTCGTGAAGATGGACCAATTGGCGAAAAATGCCATTGCCAACCAAGACACAGATGATAAGGTTGAATTTTACCCACCTCGTTTCAACGACACCTTCCTTCAGTGGATGGAAAATGTCCACGACTGGGTGATCTCTCGTCAGCTCTGGTGGGGTCACCAAATCCCAGCTTGGTACAATGCTGAGGGTGAAATGTACGTTGGCGAAGAAGCGCCAGAAGGTGACGGATGGAAACAAGACGAAGATGTCTTGGATACTTGGTTTAGTTCAGCCCTTTGGCCATTCTCTACTATGGGCTGGCCTGATGTCGACTCAGAAGACTTCAAACGTTACTTCCCAACGTCAACCTTGGTAACAGGTTACGATATCATCTTCTTCTGGGTGTCTCGTATGATCTTCCAATCATTGGAATTCACAGGACGCCAACCATTTAAGAATGTTCTTATCCACGGCCTTATCCGTGACGAGCAAGGACGCAAGATGTCTAAATCTCTTGGTAACGGGATTGACCCAATGGATGTTATCGAGAAATACGGTGCCGATGCCCTTCGTTGGTTCCTTTCAAACGGTTCTGCACCTGGTCAAGATGTGCGCTTCTCTTACGAGAAAATGGATGCTTCATGGAACTTCATTAACAAGATCTGGAACATCTCTCGCTACATCCTCATGAACAATGAAGGATTGACCCTGGATGCGGCACGTGAAAATGTAGCTAAAGTGGCTGCTGGTCAAGCAGGTAACGTGACAGACCGCTGGATTCTCCACAACCTCAACGAAACGATCGGTAAGGTCACTGAAAACTTCGATAAGTTTGAGTTTGGTGTGGCTGGTCACATCCTCTACAACTTCATCTGGGACGAGTTTGCGGACTGGTATGTTGAGTTGACCAAGGAAGTGCTTTACAGCGATAACGAGGACGAAAAAGTCATTACTCGTTCAGTTCTTCTTTACACCTTGGATCAAATCTTGCGTCTCCTTCACCCAATCATGCCATTTGTGACTGAAGAAATTTATGGCCAAATCTCTGAAGGAACGATCGTGACTGCGGAATACCCAGTGGTTCGTCCAGAGTTTGAAAACGAAGAAGCAGCAGCCGGCGTTGAAGCTCTTAAAGATGTGATTCGCTCTGTTCGTAACTCACGTGCAGAAGTGAACGTAGCGCCAAGCAAGCCAATCACTATCTTGATTAAGACAAGCGACAGCAAGCTTGATGCCTTCTTCAATGATAACGTCAACTACATCAAACGCTTCACAAACCCAGAACACTTGGAAATTGCAGCAGATGTCAAAGTACCTGACTTGGTTATGTCAAGCATTATCACAGGCGCAGAAATCTACTTGCCACTCGCTGACCTTCTCAATGTCGAAGAAGAATTGGCTCGTCTTGAAAAAGAATTAGCCAAATGGCAAAAAGAACTCGACATGGTTGGTAAGAAGCTCTCTAACGAACGCTTCGTAGCCAATGCCAAACCAGAAGTCGTCCAAAAAGAACGCGACAAACAAGCCGACTACCAAGCGAAGTACGATGCGACTGTTGCACGTATTGAGGAGATGAAGAAGTTGGTGAAATAAACACAGAAACACGGCGGTATGCCGTGTTTTTTGTATGATTCTGTAAGAGAAAAAGTTTAAGCAACCTATTTTTAGACCATTTTCCAGAAATAATCGATGATATAGGTGAGACCGTAAGTGTAGATGACGAGGGTGATGGGTTTGCAGAGGATGATGATGGTCATGTAGCGTTTGAAGGTCATATTGGTCAGACCTGCCAGCATACAGATGAAGTCGGCGGGACTGACCGGCCAGATCATCATGAAGATAAAGAAGCGATCGAACCGCTTGCCTTCATTGAGCCAGCCAATGTACTTGTCGTAGGTCTTCTGACTGACCATGGATTGGACGAACTTAGGCCCGTACATTCTGGCTAGGTGGAAGATAATGGCACAGCCAATCACGATCCCGATGTAGTTGTAAATGGTCCCAATGATGTGGCCATAGATAAAGACACCAGCGACAGATGTCAGGGCGCCAGGAATAATAGGGACCACTGTTTGAAGGATCTGAAGAAAGATAAAGAGAGGTGGTCCAAAGATGCCTGCTTGGAGAATAAAAGCTGACAAGGTTTCTTTGGATTGAAGGATGCCAGAAAAGTAGGCCCAGATACAAAAGGCCAAGGTCCCAAGAGCCCCAATGATGGACGACCAATTAATGATGCGCTGGAGAAGAGGGGATACCTCCCTCAATTTTTTTTCTTTTGTTATCATAACTCTTCCGCGTAGTTTTTTCTTCTACTATACCATTTTTTTGTCTATTTGTAAGCTCTGGTGATGGAGGTGATGAAAGCCTTAAAAGATGGTATAATGATGTAATTGAGGCTCGAATTAGCATCATAGATATTAGAGGAGGATGTAGTGGAAGAATATATAAATTTATACCATCAGAAATTATGGGAAATAGCTTTTACGAATGTACGAGATACTTTCGTCAATCAAAATACAATTTTCTGGGGACTATTAATTTATTTCAGTTATGTTATGTTTGATCTATTAGCTGGGAATAAAAAACGTGTCCTGATTGTTACTTGTATTCCTTTTGTCTTATTCTTTCTTAGTATGGGTGCGGAGTATCTATACAGTTATGATAAAATCATGAATCCGAAATCAGATTATAACAATGAATGGAGTTTTGAAGGGTTAAAACGTGACACCGTTTTACCTATGATTGAGAATATTGATAAAATTCCCATAGCCAGTGTT
Source organism: Streptococcus sp. HMSC073D05 (assembly GCF_001812015.1). Classification (NCBI taxonomy): domain Bacteria; kingdom Bacillati; phylum Bacillota; class Bacilli; order Lactobacillales; family Streptococcaceae; genus Streptococcus; species Streptococcus sp. HMSC073D05. The sequence goes on along the minus strand of NZ_KV807482.1, from coordinate 49,761 downwards.
GATGGAAAATTAAAAAGACAAGATATTATCCTATTTGCGGTATCTAATCCAACATATTATGATGCGTTGTTTGGAAAAGCATCCATGTTGCTATCAGGTCGACAGCAGGTTGGAAATGACTTTGTGATTGTTTTGGTTGGATATGAAGTGAAAGATGATAGTTGGCAATCTGTAGATATTCGTATTGCACCAAGTGTTGAAGAAAGTGATTTTCAGAAATTTTCTAAAGTGCTTCATATCGAAAGAGAAGAAAAAGTAGGTGCTACTAGTATTGTTAGCGACCTTCAATTCATATATTATAAGAATTCGCAGGAAGAAAAGAATGGAAAAAAGTCCAAATTGTGAATAAAACGGCTCTCCACTCTAACATCAGAACTTTCCATTTTGGAAAGTTTTTTTGTCTAGAAAAAGTAACGGAGACATTCTACATTTGTTTATAAGTAGCCCTCTCCTCTGAGATCAAGTCATCCGTGCTAAAAAGCCTATTTTATGCTATAATGGGGAGAATACGAATGTTTGGAGAAAAACGTGTCAATCGAAAATTACAAACCAGATTTTGCGGTGGAAGCAGCCTATGATCTCACCGTTGCAGACTTGAAAAAACAGGGTATCAAGGCGGTCCTTGTGGATTTGGATAACACCCTGATTGCTTGGAATAATCCGGATGGGACTCCTGAGATGCGCCAGTGGTTGCATGACCTTCGTGATGGAGGGATTCGGGTTATCGTGGTGTCTAATAATAGTCCCAAACGGGTTAAGCGCGCTGTTGAGAAATTTGATATTGACTATGAAGCTTGGTCGCTTAAGCCCTTTACTTTTGGGATTGATCGTGCCCTCAAACGTTTCCACTATGAGAAAAATGAAGTGGTCATGGTCGGGGATCAACTGATGACGGATATCCGGGCTGCCCATCGGGCGGGCATTCGTTCGATTTTGGTCAAGCCTTTGGTTGAGCATGACTCGATCAAGACCCAGATCAACCGGGCGCGTGAACGCCGTGTCATGAAGCAAATGGCCGAAAAATATGGTCCGATTGTATACAAAAAAGGAATTTAAGAATGGAAGAATTATTCTGTATTGGCTGTGGAGCCCCCATTCAGACAGAAAACAAAGAGGGACTAGGTTATACTCCCCAATCAGCTCTTGAAAAGGGCTTGGAAACAGGCGAGGTTTATTGCCAACGCTGTTTCCGTCTGCGTCACTACAATGAAATCACAGATGTGCATCTGACAGATGATGATTTCCTAAAGCTCCTTCACGAAGTAGGGGATAGTAATGCTCTCGTGGTCAATGTAGTCGATATTTTTGACTTTAATGGCTCCGTCATTCCTGGCCTACCACGCTTTGTAGCAGGAAATGATGTCCTCTTGGTCGGAAACAAAAAAGACATTTTGCCCAAGTCTGTCAAGGATAGCAAGGTGACCCATTGGTTGATGGAGCGGGCCCACGAAGAAGGTATGCGTCCTGTCGATGTGGTCCTCACCTCTGCTCAAAACAAGAGTGCTATCAAGGACTTGATGGAAAAGATCGAGCAGTACCGCAAGGGACGTGACGTCTACGTGGTGGGTGTGACCAACGTTGGGAAATCGACCCTCATCAATGCGATTATCCAAGAAATTACTGGAGATAAGGATATCATCACGACCTCTCGCTTCCCAGGGACGACACTGGACAAGATCGAAATCCCACTGGACGATGGATCCTACATCTACGATACACCAGGGATTATTCATCGCCACCAGATGGCTCACTATTTGACAGCTAAAAACCTCAAGTATGTCAGCCCTAAAAAGGAAATCAAGCCCAAGACTTATCAGCTCAATCCAGAGCAAACCCTCTTCTTGGGTGGTCTGGGACGTTTTGACTTTATCAAGGGAGAAAAGCAAGGTTTCACTGCCTTCTTTGACAACGAACTCAAGCTTCACAGAACCAAGCTCGAAGGAGCGACCGCCTTTTATAACAAGCATGTCGGTGGCTTACTAACTCCTCCTAATAGCAAGGAAAAAGAAGAATTCCCGCCTTTGATTTCCCATGAGTTTACCATCAAGGACAAGACAGACCTGGTCATCTCAGGACTCGGCTGGATCCGCGTCAATGGAGAAGCCAAAGTAGCCGTCTGGGCACCAGAAGGCGTCGCCGTCGTCACCCGCAAAGCTATTATTTAAAAATTTGTAATAGAATGAATTGAAGAGCGCACGAAGTGAGCTCATAAAGAGATCGTTATTGCCGTGGTGTAGTTGCCAATCGATCGATTGGCAAGGGCAAAATGGAGACCAAGGCTCCATTTTGAGGTGAGGAAATCCATTTTTCAAAGATGAGATCTTTGAAAAATTAGTTCCGGCCGTCCCCACCACTTAAAATAACGATCAAAAAAGGAAGTAAAAATATGACATTAACATCTAAACAACGGGCTTTCCTCAATAGCCAAGCCCACAGCCTCAAACCCATTATCCAAATCGGGAAAAATGGGCTCAATGACCAAATCAAAACCAGTGTGCGCCAAGCGCTAGATGCGCGCGAACTGATCAAGGTGACCCTTCTTCAAAATACGGATGAGAACATCCATGAAGTAGCAGAAATCTTAGAAGAAGAAATCGGTGTGGAAACGGTCCAAAAGATTGGTCGGATTCTCATCTTGTTCAAACAATCGAGCAAAAAAGAAAATCGTAAAATTTCAGCGAAGGTAAAAGAAATTTAGGACATCGAGGAGAGCAAACCTATGGCAATTGAACTATTGACTCCCTTTACCAAGGTAGAGTTAGAGCCAGAGATCAAAGACAAGAAACGCAAACAAGTTGGTATTTTGGGTGGAAATTTCAATCCGGTCCACAATGCCCATTTGGTCGTTGCGGATCAAGTGCGCCAACAATTAGGGTTAGATAAGGTGCTCTTGATGCCTGAGTATGAGCCACCGCATGTCGATGCCAAGGGGACGATTGCAGAGCACCATCGCCTTAAGATGCTGGAATTAGCTATTGAAGGGATTGAAGGTCTGGAGATCGAGACGATTGAACTCGAGCGGAAAGGGATTTCCTATACCTACGACACCATGCTCTTGCTCAATGAACGGGATCCAGACACAGATTATTACTTCATCATTGGTGCAGATATGGTTGATTATTTACCCAAATGGCACCGCATCGATGAATTGGTGGAGATTGTACAATTTGTCGGGGTACAGCGACCACGCTATAAGGCAGGGACTTCTTATCCGGTGATCTGGGTGGATGTTCCTCTCATGGACATCTCCTCTAGTATGGTGCGTGATTTTGTAGCCAAAGGCCGGACGCCGAATTTTATGTTGCCAAAACCAGTCTTGGACTATATCAAGAAAGAAGGATTGTATCAATGACCTATGAAAACTATCTAGGCTTTTCTCGTGAGGTCTTGCTTGAAAAAATGCGTCAAATTCTGCCAGAAAAGCGGCTAACCCACTGTTTAGGGGTTGAGAAGGCTGCGCGTGACTTGGCCAAACGCTATGGGGCTGATGAAGAGCAGGCTGGTCTAGCAGGTTTGTTACATGACTACGCCAAGAAATTATCAGATCAGGAATTTCTGGACTTGATCGATCGCTATGAGCTGGATCCAGCATTAAAAAACTGGGGCAACAATGTCTGGCATGGGATGGTCGGGATTTACAAGATCCAAGAAGACCTCGGACTGACAGATCCAGCCATTCTTCGCAGTATTGAGATTCACACCGTGGGGAGTGGACAGATGTCGATCTTAGATAAGATTGTCTATGTGGCTGATTACATTGAGCACAACCGGGCCTTTCCGGGGGTAGATCAGGCGCGTGACATTGCCCAAGTCTCCTTGGATCGTGCCGTGGCCTATGAGACGGCTCGCACAGTCGAACACCTGGCTCACCAAGGATTGCCGATTTATCCCCAAACCCTTGAAACCTACAATGCCTTTGTGAAGTATTTGAAAGAGGAGCAATGAGTGAAAACAGCTTTTATCATTATTGATGTACAAAATATCTTAGTGGAAACAGGCTTTGAGACAGAAAATCTCCTAGAGAAGATCGCTTATTTGCAAGATCAGGCTAGAAAACAGCAGGTTGAAATCATCTATATACAGCATATTGAAACGCCAGAGGCTTTAACGTCGGAAGATTGGCAATTATCGCCCCTGTTGAAAAGACAGGAGAATGAAAAGGTATTTCAGAAGCAATACAATAGCATGTTTAAGGAGACAGGATTAAAAGAATACTTGGATCAACAAGGAATTCAACAACTGGTCCTGTGTGGCATGCAGACCGAATATTGTGTCGATACATCCGTCAAAGTGGGGTTTGAATACGGTTATAAGTTGGTTATTCCAGAAGGAGCTGTCACAACCTTTGATGGAGAGGATATTCCGGCAGAAACGCTTAATGAATTTTATGAAAATATTTGGGCAGAACGTTTTGCGGATGTCTTAGATTACAAATCAATTTTTTAAGGAAAGAGGATTACATGAAAGAAAAAGAACTACTTGAACTAGTTGTCAAAGCAGCAGATGAAAAACGCGCGGAAGACATTGTGGCTTTGGATGTTCAAAGCTTGACTAGTGTGACAGACTACTTTGTCATCGCAAGCTCTATGAACAGCCGCCAATTGGAGGCGATCGCTGAAAACATTCGCGAGAAGGTCATCGAAGCTGGTGGCAATGCCAGCCACGTCGAAGGTGATTCAGCTGGAGGTTGGGTCCTTCTTGACTTAGGTGGTGTGGTGGTCCATGTCTTTTCAGAAGAAATGCGTGCCCACTATAACCTAGAAAAGCTATGGCACGAAGCAAGTGCTGTCGATCTTTCAGCAGCCCTAGCATAAGCAGGTGAACTCAGTTGGTAGCAACTGAGTTTTGTTGGTTAAATTGAAATTCTATGGAAAGAAAGGATGGGGCCCCGTGTTTAGTTAATTTGATAACTGAACACGAGCTAAAAGCTGTGAGAAAAAGATAAACTTCCTTTGTATCTGAGGATACGGCAGAAAGTTTCCTATTTTCTCTATGCTTTTAACGCTCTTTGTATCTTGATTTATGGCGACTTATGAAACGTTTGCGGCGGTCTACGATGCGGTCATGGATGATAGTCTGTATGATTTGTGGACGGATTTTTCTCTCCGGCATCTCCCTAAAAGCAAGGACCGGAAAAAATTGCTAGAATTGGCTTGTGGGACAGGGATTCAGTCTGTCCGCTTTTCTCAAGCTGGGTTTGATGTGACAGGGTTAGACCTGAGTGCTGACATGCTGAAAATTGCTGAAAAAAGAGCTGCTTCAGCCAAGCAAAAGATTGATTTTATCGAGGGCAATATGCTGGACCTGTCGCAAGCAGGAACTTATGACTTTGTAACCTGCTACTCGGATTCTATCTGCTACATGCAGGACGAGGTAGAAGTAGGGGATGTCTTTAAAGAAGTGTATAATGCCCTCAATGAGGACGGAGTTTTTATCTTTGATGTCCATTCGACCTATCAGACGGATGAGGTTTTCCCAGGCTATTCCTACCACGAGAATGCCGAAGACTTTGCCATGCTCTGGGATACCTATGAGGATGCAGCCCCTCACTCGATCGTCCATGAGCTGACCTTCTTTGTCCAAGAAGAGGATGGCAGCTTTAGTCGCCACGATGAAGTTCATGAGGAACGCACCTATGAAGTTTTAACATATGACATCTTATTGGAGCAGGCTGGCTTTAAATCTTTCAAATTGTATGCAGACTTTGAGGACAAAGAGCCAACAAAGACCAGCAAACGTTGGTTTTTTGTAGCACAGAAGTAGGGCAGCATGACAGTTACAGGAATTATTGCAGAATTTAATCCTTTTCACAATGGACACAAGTACCTGCTGGAACAGGCAGAAGGGGTGAAGATTGTGGTCATGTCTGGGAATTTTGTTCAACGTGGCGGGCCTGCCATTGTAGACAAGTGGACACGGGCTCAGATGGCTTTGGAAAATGGAGCGGATCTGGTGGTCGAGCTCCCCTTTCTCGTGGCTGTTCAATCGGCGGATCATTTTGCTAAGGGAGCGGTAGAAATCTTATCCCGTCTAGGAATCGACCAATTGACCTTTGGGACAGAAGAAGTCTTAGATTACCAAGCGATTGCGACAGTCTACTCGGAGAATGAGGCGGAAATGGAAGCTTTCTTGCGAAGCCTTCCTGACGATTTATCCTATCCACAAAAGACCCAAAAAATGTGGGAAACCTTTGCTGGAGTGGAGTTCACAGGAGATACTCCCAATCATATCCTGGGTTTGGCCTATGCCAAGGCTTGTGCTGGGAAGGGAATTGCGCTCAAGTCCGTCCAGCGCCAGGGAGCAGGCTACCATTCAGAGGAAAAAGAAGTGGCCTATGCTTCTGCGACTAGTCTACGCCTACACAAGGAAGATCAGGACTTTGTCGCTAAATTCATGCCCAATAGTCAACTCTTTCAGTCGGCTCCACAGGTGTCTTGGGAGAATTATGACCAACTGCTCCGTTATCAAATCCTAACCCATCCAGATCTGACACAGATTTTTCAAGTCAATGAAGAAGTGGCCAATCGGATAAAGGATGCGGTTCGAGGTGCTAGCTCTGTGGAAGAGTTGGTGGAGAAAGTCGCAACCAAGCGCTATACCAAAGCTCGTGTCCGCCGCATCTTGACCTACATCTTGGTAGGGGCGATGGATCAAGCTCTTCCCGACGCCATTCATGTCTTAGGATTTTCCGCAAAGGGACAAGCTCATCTCAAAGGCTTGAAAAAATCAGTAGGAATCGTGACTCGAATCGGTAAGGAACCTTGGGATAGTTTGACCCAGCAAGCGGATCAGGTGTATCAGCTAGGCCATCCCCAATTGCGAGATCAGATCTGGGGTCGGGTGCCAGTGAGAGTGGAAGAATAAACAGTCTGACGTAAATTTTCTCTGTCCACATTCACGTAAGGCAAGAAGTTTATGATGTAAGGAAATAGTGTTTATCTACTGTCTAAAAATTCCTTTAGACAGTAGATTTTTTTACCAAATTTAGAAACTTTTTACGAATAATTAAGTGAAGAGGGAAAAACTTGTACAAGTTCCTGACGAGTTTTTCTTTTTCATGTATAATAATAGAAAAGAGGTAGAATGAGGTATGGTCATGGAAGCAGTCGTTTATTCAACATTCCGCAATCATTTGAAGGATTATATGAAGAAGGTGAATGATGAGTTTGAGCCTTTGACGGTCGTGAATAAGAATCCAGACGAAGATATTGTGGTCATCTCTAAGAGCGAGTGGGACAGCCTACAAGAAACCCTGAGACTAGCTCAGAACAAGGAATTGTCAGATAAGGTCTTGCGGGGCATGGCAGAAGTCCGAGCTGGTCAGGTTCAACTCCATGAGATTGAGGGGTAACGGATGTTACTCAAGTTTACAGAAGATGCCTGGAAGGATTATTGTTACTGGCAAAGTCAGGACAAAAAAACACTGAAGCGAATCAATACCCTTATCAAAGAGATCCAAAGGGACCCATTTGCAGGGATTGGTAAGCCTGAGCCCTTGAAATATGACTTTCAAGGAGCATGGTCAAGACGGATTGATGCAGAGAATCGCCTGATTTATATGCTAGATGAGTCAGGTGTCGCTCTTCTCTCTTTTAAAGATCATTATTAAGTCTTTAAAAGAGGATCTTTTTGATAGTTAGGATAGCTATTTAAAATTCCCAACTCGAAGAAAATTCCTATAAAATCCCCTTTCTAAAAATAGAAAAATCTAGTCTAACTTCGATGATTTGTGATATAATGTTAAAGATTGAAAATAATTTGAAAAAATTTAAGGAGAATCCTCATGGGACGTAAATGGGCCAATATTGTTGCCAAGAAAACTGCCAAAGATGGTGCCAACTCAAAAGTGTATGCCAAATTTGGTGTGGAGATCTATGTAGCTGCTAAAAAGGGTGAACCAGATCCAGAACTAAATACTGCTTTGAGATTCGTTATTGACCGTGCTAAACAAGCGCAAGTGCCAAAACACGTTATTGATAAAGCGATCGATAAGGCAAAAGGAAATACAGACGAAACCTTTACAGAAGGACGTTACGAAGGGTTTGGGCCAAATGGTTCGATGTTGATCGTTGATACCTTGACGTCAAACGTCAACCGTACAGCTGCCAATGTCCGTGCTGCCTTTGGTAAAAACGGTGGTAACATGGGAGCTTCAGGTTCTGTATCTTATCTCTTTGACAACAAAGGTGTTATCGTCTTTGCTGGTGATGATGCCGATGCCATCTTTGAGCTTTTGCTTGAAGCAGATGTGGATGTAGATGATGTCGAAGCAGAAGAAGGAACGATCACAGTCTACACTGCTCCAACTGATCTTCACAAAGCAATCGTTGCTTTGCGTGAATCAGGTGTCGAAGAATTCCAAGTAACAGAATTGGAAATGATTCCTCAATCAGAAGTTGAGTTGTCAGGTGAAGATTTGGAAACATTTGAAAAACTTTACAGCGTTCTTGAAGACGACGAGGACGTACAAAAAATCTACACAAACGTAGATGGATTCTAATCACTCGTAAGGACTGTAGTGAATCCCATAAATTAAGAAAAAGGATAGCTTCTCAGATCAAGCTATCCTTTTTCTCTGTCTGATGAGGATCTATCTTTTGTAAGTGATGTCCTGTATAAGCGTAAATACGGGTCAGGGGTGATTGGGAGAGTGTGGAAACCTTAAAATAGAAATAGTGGTCTCGATGATCTCGACTTTTGGTGTGGTGAAGACGAAAGTAGTTTCGCTGGCCTGCTGCCATAGAGTGGAGGATATCGTCTTCTAAAAATACAAGTGGCGTAGAAGTAGCCGCCCACTTGTAAAAGTCTGTCTCAAATTGGTGGTAATTCTCTGAAAAATAATCAAATTGTAATTCGTGTTTAGTCTGAATCGGTTTCATAGGGTGTTTCCTCAGATTCAATAAAAATGATAGAGGTCAGAAGGAGCCGGTGGTAGTGGCCATCGCTTTTGAGAAGAAGCTCAGAAGCAGATAAGGTGTGAATCGAACCTGCATAGGTTGCAAATTGATTCCCCTCTAGAGTCGTGATCGAGATCGTCGTTTGTTGTTGGAAGGCCTGCTCCAGGAGCTGGATCTGCTCAGAAAGAGGAAGAACGTTGAGTTGACTGCGGTCAATTTCTTTTGTATGCAGGGCAGTTGTGTGCTCAGATAAAAAGAAGCCAGCCCATTTGGCCATGCCACGGTCTTGAAATTCGCGGGCGGATTGATAAGGGAGATAAGAACGGTCGATCATGTTAATCCATCTAAGCCTCCTGCGGAATGTCCGCCAGTTAGTTTACTGCGTGCAATGGCGCGTGAGTTTTCTAGTAGTGAGGAGCCTTTCTGAAGAGAGGTAAAGCCAAATTGATCCCGAATGCGGTCAATGGTCTGCTGGAGTTTTTCCTCTTTTTCTAGGGCTATCGGATCATCAAAGAGAGAAAAAAGTTGGAGAGATTCCTCGACAAGTTCGCCATAAAAAACACCAATCTGCCGAATGGCTCCGCCTTCGTACTTGGAGCGAAAGAGTCGCAGAACAGTATCGGATAAAACCTTGGTGGATTGCGTGGGTTCAATCTTTTGCTGGCAATGAATGGACGGAAGCCCCTCGATTTTGGAGTAGGAGGCATGAATGGAGACTAGCTGGGTCTTCTTTTTTTTCCGTCGCAAGCGGATAGCCACCTGTTCAGCCATCTCACGAAACACCAGTTCAATGTCTGTTTGTAGGTGGTAGTCATAGGGCAATATTTGAGAATTGCCAATGCCTCGTGACTTCGGACGATAAGGTTTGTGTACATTGCTTTCATCAATGCCATGAGCATGGAACCAAAGTTGAAGCCCCATGACTCCGAATTCTTTCTTTAAGAGATCAGGATGAGCCTGAGCCAGTTCTTTAATCGACGTGATCCCGATCCCTTGCAATCGTTTTTCAGTGCGACGTCCAATGCCCCAAAAATCAGTGAGCTGGGGCAGTTTCCAGACCTTGCTTTCTACATCTTCATAAGACCAATTGGAGCGCATATTTCGACAATGCTTGGCTTCATTGTCCAGGGCTAGCTTGGCAAGAAGGGGATTGGCATTGCTGAGGCCGATGGTAGAGTAGATTCCAGTTTCCTGCCAGATTCTTTTTTGGATCCTGGCAGAAAGGAGGTCCAGTTTTTCCTTTCGCGAGAGGGAGGAATCTGGAATAAAATAATTTAAGGAAGAAGTCAGATCGATAAAGCCTTCGTCAATCGAGTAAGGGAAAATATCATCGGGTGCCGCAAATTCCTGAAAAACCTTCTGAATCTCCATATTGACCTGAATGTAGGCATTCATGCGTGGCGGCACAATCAGGGTCCTCTTGGCCCAGGATTCAATGGATGCAATAAAGCCTGGATCCGTCGGCAATCCTTGTTTTTTTGCGACGTAGCTATTGAATTTTCTGGTCTTGAGATCAAAAGGCAGGTCGTAGCTCCGGCTCACATTATTCTTGCCAAAGACTTGTTTGAAAACGGGAGAGCTGGCCAAAATCAGACCAGCAGAATTGTCGCTCCGGCTCATGACGCAAAGAGAAGTGGTCAAGGGATTGAGCCCTAGACGGACACATTCACAACTGGCATAAAAACTTTTCATATCCACAAAAGCAATATCAGAATGAGGCTCACGTGAATAATCAAATAGCATATTTATACCTCAAGCGGAAGAAAATGCCCGACCACAATGCCGACGATTTTTGGCTCGTCTTCATAGGGAGCAAATAAATCGTCGTAATCAGGGTTGATGGATTCTAAGCGCAAACCTTCCGCTTCTCGATAGACTTTCTTGATGTAAGTTTTTCCATTCCAGATGAGGGCGTAGACAGCCCCATCGTAGTCAAAACCAGTCTGTTTCATGAGGGCAACAGAGCCATTGGGATAGAGAGGTTCCATCGAATCTCCGGATACCCAAGAGGCAAAGTCGTGTTGGATCTCTTGGTCAAAATAAACGGTCTCGTAGTCGGTCTCGTTGTCATAAAAGGTATGTCCCAAACCAGCTGCCAACTCAATCGAAAGAACCTTATAAGCTGTTAAGGAAACAACTTTTTGTTGCTGTTCCAATAACTGGCTGGCCAACTGGTCGACTTTCTTTTGATGAGGTGGGGTTAATAAAGGGTAGGTGTAGAGTGCGGAGTCTTTGTTAATAAAGTAGTCCTCTTTAACGGAGAGGCGCTTGGCCAACCTCCTGAGATTTTTTTCGTGTGGCTCCGCCAAGCCATTCTCCCAACTGGAGTAGGTCTTGCGAGAAATCTTGAGATCCTCGTAGACATCTGCTTGGGTCAAGCCTTTTTCCAGGCGTCTTTCTTTTAGTTTTTTTGCATCAAACATGTCAGCTCTCCTATGTAACGTTTTAAAAGTTACATATAGTTTATCAAAAATGAATCCTTTTTGCAAGAGAAAAATTCAGTTGAAAACGAATGAAAAGACTTGATTTTGATTGAAAAAGGAGTATAATCAATTCTAAAATGTCTATAAATGAGGAACTATATGAAAAAAAGTTTTATCCACCAACAAAAAGAAATTTCGTTTGTTAAAACGACGTTTACGCAGTATTTAAAAGATAAATTGGATATCATTGAAGTCCAAGGGCCAATTTTGAGTAAGGTCGGAGACGGGATGCAGGATAACCTTTCTGGGATTGAACATCCGGTATCTGTAAAGGTCCTTCAAATTCCTGATGAGACTTATGAAGTCGTGCATTCACTCGCAAAATGGAAACGCCATACCTTGGCACGTTTTGGTTTTGGCGAAGGAGAAGGTCTCTTTGTCCATATGAAGGCTCTTCGTCCAGATGAAGATTCGCTAGACGCTATCCACTCTGTTTATGTAGACCAATGGGACTGGGAAAAGGTCATCCCCAATGGTCAACGCAACATCGCCTACCTTAAAGAAACGGTTGAAAAAATCTACAAGGCCATTCGTTTGACAGAACTAGCAGTAGAAGCGCGCTATGACATTGAGTCAGTTCTTCCAAAACAAATTACCTTCGTTCACACAGAAGAGTTGGTGGAACGCTATCCAGATTTAACTCCAAAAGAGCGTGAAAATGCCATTGCCAAAGAATTCGGAGCCGTTTTCTTGATCGGTATTGGTGGAGAGCTTGCAGATGGCAAACCACACGATGGACGTGCGCCTGACTACGATGACTGGACAACAGAGTCTGAAAATGGCTACAAGGGCTTGAATGGTGATATCCTCGTCTGGAATGACGTTCTAGGTTCAGCCTTTGAGTTGTCTTCAATGGGGATCCGTGTCGATGAAGATACGCTTCGCCGTCAAGTTGCGATTACAGGGGACGAGGATCGTCTTCAATTAGAGTGGCACAAGGCCTTGTTAAACGGTCTCTTCCCACTCACGATTGGTGGAGGGATCGGACAATCTCGTTTGGCTATGTTCTTACTTCGTAAGAAACATATTGGTGAAGTCCAAACCAGTGTCTGGCCTCAATCTGTCCGCGATGAATATGAAAATATTCTATAAGGAAGAAAGAGAGGGGGACAGAAATCGGTAATTCGTTAGTATTCGATTTCTTTGTCCCGCCTCCGCACAGTTGAGTAGGGCTGTAAAAGCTGATGAAATCAGCGTAGTAGAGCCCACTCAAGCACTGCGTCTTGCTCGATAATCCAAGACAATTGAGAGGCTAGGACTTTTGTCCCAGCCTCTTTTAATTGTCGCTTGACCATATCAAATCGCAATTTTCTGATTTTTTTTGGTATAATGGTCCCTATGAAAATAGTATCTGGAACCTATGGGGGACGTCCCCTCAAAACACTTGAAGGAAAAACAACCAGGCCGACTTCTGATAAGGTCAGAGGGGCCATGTTCAATATGATTGGTCCTTACTTTGATGGTGGAAGAGTGCTGGATCTCTATGCAGGAAGCGGTGGGCTCTCTATCGAAGCCGTTTCTCGAGGCATGTCAGAGGCCGTTCTAGTGGAAAGAGATCGTAGAGCGCAGGAGATTGTAGCAGCCAATATTGCCATGACCAAGGAAAAGGAACGGTTTCAACTGCTAAAAATGGAGGCCAAGCAGGCCTTGGGTCTCCTAACGGGTACCTTTGATTTGGTGTTCTTAGACCCTCCTTATGCCAAGGAAGAGATTGTTCGCGATATCGAAACCTTGTGCGAGCGCCATCTCTTGTCAGAGGACATCATGATTGTGTGCGAAACTGATAAACATGTAGAACTTCCTGAGGAAATCGGACAAGTGGGAATCTGGAAAGAAAAAATCTATGGAATTAGTAAGGTAACAGTATATGTCAGATAGAAGTGGATTGTTTACAGGATCGTTTGATCCGATTACCATTGGGCATGTGCAATTGATCGAGCGAGCTAGTCGCTTGTTTGACCGTGTCTATGTCGGAATTTTTTATAATCCGGAAAAAGTCGGACTCTTTTCCATTGAGCAGCGCGTGCGCATGGTGAAAGGGGCCTTGGCTCATTTAGAAAATGTTGAAATTGTGACGTCAACTCAAGAGTTAGCTGTGACAGTGGCGCGCAATCTTGGGGCTATCACCTTGATCCGGGGCTTGCGCAATGCACAGGATCTGGTATACGAAGCCAATATGGATTATTTTAATCACCAGTTGGCGCCTGAATTGGAGACGGTTTATCTTTATGCCCAGCCTCCTTACCAGGCCATTAGTTCAACACGTATTCGAGAGTTGCTGGCTTTTCAGCAAGATATCTCACCTTATGTACCAAAGAGTGTAATGGAGGAAATCAAAGATGACACAAGCGAATAAAACAAGCTTGCCTACAAAAAAGAAAAAAGGACGATTGAAAGAATACCGATGGCCGATTGCAGGCGTTCTTTTCTTGCTCCTCTTGCTAGCTGCCTTTGTGATTCGCCTTCCCTATTATATTGAGATGCCAGGAACGGCAGAAGACATTCGATCGGTCATGACAGTGGATGGAAAAATGGATACCAAATCAGGATCCTATGACTTTGTAACCGTAGCAGTGAAAGAAGCGACCCCGGCTGATTTGATCTATGCTTGGGCGACACCTTTTACAGATATCTACTCTGCCAAGGATATGACAGGTGGTAGTTCGAGCCAAGAATTTACGCGGATTAACCAATTCTATATGGAAACCTCGCAAAATATGGCCATCTACCAAGGGCTAAAGACAGCTGGAAAAGAAACCCAGATGGACTTTCTAGGTGTTTATGTCATGCAAGTAGCAGATGACTCGACCTTTAAGGGAATCTTGAACATTGCGGATACCGTCACCGGTGTGAATGGCAAGACCTTTAAGAGTTCCAAAGAATTGATTGATTATGTTGGTTCTCAAAAAATTGGCGATCCCGTTTCAGTGACCTATATTGAGGATGGACAAACCAAGACCGCAGACGGAAAGATCATCAAATTATCCAACGGGAAAAACGGAATCGGGATTAGCCTGATCGACCGGACTGAAGCCAAAGGCGATGTTCCTGTCCAGTTTGCGACTCAAGGGATTGGTGGACCAAGTGCCGGTATGATGTTTAGCCTAGCCATCTACACCCAAGTGGCTGATCCAGATCTTCGTCAGGGACGCCATATTGCAGGGACAGGAACCATTAACCAAGATGGAACGGTTGGCGATATCGGTGGGATTGACAAGAAAGTCGTCGCAGCCGATAAAGAAGGAGCAGAAATTTTCTTTGCCCCTAATAACCCTGTTTCCAAAGAAGAAAAGAAGGCCAATCCCAAGGCCAAATCAAACTATGAAACAGCTAAAGAAGCAGCGAAACAAATTCATTCGAAGATGAAAATTGTCCCCGTCAAAACCCTTCAAGACGCTATTGATTATTTGAAAAAGAAGTAGAAGTATCTTGCTAGATCAGTCTCGTACTTGAAAGTACGAGGAGTTGACAGATAGAAGATTCATCTTCTAATCAAATTCAAGTTTTTGCTTATCAATCTCTCTATTTTTAGAGGGATTTTTTCTTTATACTGGTATCAGAAAGAAAGGGAGGTAGTGAAATGATTCAAACCAGTTTGTTTTCCATTTCAGTATTCTTAGCGGGAGTTCTATCCTTTTTCTCCCCATGTATTTTGCCACTGATGCCAGTCTATGTAGGGATTCTATTGGATTCTGAACGTGTGAAAACTGTTCGGATTTTTGGAAGAGATATTTCTTGGTACGGCTTGGTGAAGACTCTTTGTTTTATCGCAGGTCTATCAACTGTTTTCCTGATTCTAGGATACGGTGCAGGGGCCCTTGGCCAGGTGCTTTATGCTCCATGGTTTCGCTATCTGCTAGGAGGGATTGTGATCCTATTAGGGATTCACCAAATGGAAGTGATCAATCTGAGACAACTCCAAAAGCAAAAGACTATCCAACTCAAAAAGAATCGGGAGCGCAATGAATTCTTCAATGCTTTTCTGATAGGGGTCACCTTCAGTTTTGGTTGGACCCCTTGTGTCGGACCAGTTTTGAGTTCGGTTCTAGCCATTGCCGCTTCTGGAGGAGATGGTGCTTTACAAGGTGCTCTCCTGATGCTGGTCTATACATTAGGTTTGGCTCTGCCTTTCTTGCTTTTGGCCTTGGCTTCTAGCTGGGTTCTACAACATTTTGCTAAACTCAAGCCCCATATGGGAACCTTGAAAAAAATTGGTGGTGCCCTCATCATCTTGATGGGCATCTTGCTGATGCTAGGAAATCTTAATAGCCTCGCATCCCTGTTTCACTAATCTTGAATGATTAAAGGAGAAAAATCATGAAAAAAATTCTTGCACTTTCTATTGCTACACTTAGCATCGTCACTTTAGCAGCTTGTTCTGGACAGAAATCAGATTCAGATATGAAAAAAACGGACGATAGTAGTATGATGAAGAAGGACGATATGAAGAAGGATGACATGAAGGATTCATCCATGTCCGATGATAAAATGAAAAAAGAAGACATGAAAGATTCATCTATGATGTCTGACAGCAGTTCGGAAATGAAGGACGATATGAAAAAAGATGAGATGAAATCTAGCGATTCAGAAATGAAAAATGAAAAGAGTGAATCATCTGATATGAAATCAGACAAGGAATGAAAGAAGGGAGAGGTCATCTGAGGATGACTTTCTCCTTGTTTAAAGAGGTAATAATGATGAAGAAATTAGCTTTAGTAGCTGCAGGATTTTTGTGTACTGGACTTTTGGGGGCTTGTTCGAGTCAAGGAATGGCTACTTCCAATAAGGACATGAGCCAACAAACAGCCAAAGCTGGGGCTAGGCAACCATCTGGCAAGAAAGTGAAGGAGTTTAGCTTGCAAGGAGTGGATGGCAAGACCTACCGCTTATCTGATTACAAAGGGAAGAAAGTTTACCTCAAATTTTGGGCTTCCTGGTGCTCTATTTGCCTGTCGACATTAGAGGATACCAATGAGTTGGCAAAAGAAGAGGCAGGTAAGGATTACGTGGTTTTATCTGTTGTAGCTCCAACCTTTAATGGCGAAAAATCAGCAGCAGATTTCAAAAACTGGTACCAGTCTTTGGATTACAAGGATTTCCCAGTCTTGCTAGATAGTAAAGGGGAACTGCTCAAAGAATATGGGATTCGTTCTTATCCATCGGCACTTTTTATCAATAGTGATGGGACTTTATCGAAGAGTCATATTGGCTATATGAATAAAGAGGATATCCTCAAGACCTTAGAGAACATGCAGTAAGGAGATAGACAATGGAAACAAAATGGAAAGTTTTTGCTATCCTTCTCATTGGCTTGCTATCGATTGGTTTCTTTTTCTTTAGTAAGGGAGCAAACGGAATGGATCAATCAGAAACAAGCACTGAGATGATTAAAAAAGCATCGATGAGTCAGACTCCAGTAGCTAAAAAGGAAACAAAGGAAACGGTTGATCCAAAGGATCAGCGTGAAATTTATTTGGCTGGTGGTTGCTTCTGGGGCGTAGAGGAATATTTCTCCCGTGTTCCAGGTGTGATTGATGCCGTATCAGGCTACGCCAATGGGAAGGGAGAAACGACCAAGTATGAATTAGTTCCTCAAACAGGCCATGCCGAAACAGTTCACATCACCTACAATGTCAAGCAGGTATCTCTGAAAGAATTGCTCCTGCATTATTTCCGGATTATCGACCCAACGTCGAAGAATCGACAAGGAAATGATCAAGGAACACAATACCGAACAGGTGTCTATTATGTCTCCCAAGAAGACCTTCCAATCATTAACCAAGTCTTTGAAGAGGTAGCAAAAAAATACGACAAATCGTTAGCGGTGGAAAAAGAGCCACTGACCAATTTCATCAAGGCTGAGGACTACCACCAGGATTATCTAAAGAAAAATCCGAATGGGTACTGCCATATCGATGTCAATCAGGCTTCTTATCCTGTTATTGATGCTAGCCGCTACTCTAAGCCAAGCGATGAGGAAATCAAAAAGAAGTTATCTCCTGAAGAGTATGCGGTGACACAAAAAAATGATACCGAACGGGCCTTCTCCAATCGTTACTGGGATCAGTTTGATGCCGGTATTTATGTAGATGTCGTGACCGGTGAGCCGCTCTTTTCCTCTAAGGATAAATTTGATTCTGGTTGTGGTTGGCCAAGTTTCAGTCGGCCTATTAGTCCTGATGTGGCCATCTATAAGGAGGATAAGAGTTTCAATATGACTCGGACAGAAGTTCGGAGCCGTGTAGGAAATTCTCATCTGGGCCATGTTTTTACCGATGGTCCCAAGGAAAAAGGCGGCCTTCGCTATTGCATCAATAGTTTGTCTATTACCTTCATTCCCAAAGCAGAAATGAAAGAAAAGGGCTACGGTTATTTATTGGACTACGTCTGAGACATTTGGAACCATAATTTGCTATAATAAGTATAGCAAAGACAAGTAGGTGAAAGACATGTATGCGATCATGATTGTGGAAGATGAAGAGCTTATCCGGCAGGGACTGACTTCCTTAGTGGATTATGAACAGTTTGGAATGACCGTCATCAACCAGGCAGAAAATGGCCGTGAGGCCTGGGAGAAGTTTCAAGAGCAACCAGCCGATATCCTTCTAACTGATATCAATATGCCACAAATGAATGGCTTGGATCTAGCCCATCTCGTCAAAGAGCAATCTCCGTCTTGTCATATCATTTTTTTGACAGGTTATGATGACTTTGAGTTTGCGAGAAAAGCCATTAAGTTAGGTGCAGATGATTATTTACTGAAGCCTTTTTCAAAAGATGATATTGAAGAGATGTTAGCAAAGGTGAAAGGAAAACTTGATCAAGAGCGTAAGAAAGCGCAAGTCGAAGATTTGGTCAGTCATGGTTATTCGACAGACTTGGAAGAAGCCATTCATGCTCGTTTAGCAGATTCCCAGTTAACCCTGAAGGATTTGGCCTATCAACTTGGTTTCAATCCCTCTTATCTAAGTGTATTGATCAAGAAAAAATTGGGACTCCCCTTCCAAGACTACCTCATTCAAGAGCGAATGAAGAAGGCTCAACTCTTGCTTCTCACGACAGATCTAAAGATTTATGAGATCGCAGATCAGGTTGGTTTTGAAGATATGAACTATTTTTCTCAACGCTTTAAGCAGGTTGTTGGGGTGACACCAAGGCAGTACAAAAAAGGAGAGCATGAATGAAACGATACCCCTTGCTGATCCAGCTGGTCCTCTACTTTTTTCTCTTCATTCTCCTACTTTTTGGTCTCATCGGTAGCCTTTACTATCAAACGAGTTCAGGGACGATCCGCCAGCAAACAGAGCGGACGACAAGAAATAGTATCGATCAAAGCAGTCAGTTCATCACCTCCTATCTAAAAAAATTAAAGCAGACCACCACGGTTCTTAGCAAAGAGCAGGCTGTTCGCCAATTTGCCCAAGACAAGAGTGCGAATCAAGAAACGGTTCAACACCTGATGCGAACGATGATTGAAACGGATCCGGACTTGGTCTCAGCAGTCTTAGTGACCAAGGATGGGCGTCTGGTAGCGACAGATTCCAAAATCAGCATGCAGACTTCCTCAGATATGATGAATGAAAGCTGGTATCAAGAGGCGATTAAAGAAAGAGCCATGCCAGTTTTGACGCCAGCTCGAAAGGAATCCTTGACTTCGGAAAAAGAAAAATGGGTGGTTTCTATTACCCAAGAAGTGGTCGATCAGACTGGCCAAAATCTCGGAGTAGTGCGCTTGGATATTGGCTACGATAGCCTTCAGGCTTACTTGGATCACCTTCAACTAGGGAAACAAGGCTTTAGTTTTATCATTAATCAAAAGCATGAGTTTGTCTACCATCCCAAAAAAGCGGTTTATTCTTCCAGTCAAGAAATGCATGCCATGCAGCCCTATATTGCTGTGAAAGATGGTTATGGCAAAGGAGGGGAGAATTTTATCTATCAGGTTCCGATTCCAGATAGCGATTGGACCTTGATTGGAGTGGCTTCACTTGAAGGACTTCAGATGCTACAGTCGCAGCTCCTGTACTCTTTCATTGGTCTAGGATTACTAGCTTTGATCATGTGTTTGATAGGGATCGGCTTTGTTCTGCGTTTGTGGATCAAACCCTTACGAGACCTTCAGACTATCATTTTGAGGATTGGAGCAGGAGATGCTCACGTGAGAGCTGCAACCAAAGGATCTCCAGAATTGGTGGACCTCGCTCAAGCTTTTAATGCCATGTTGGACCAAATCGATCACCTTATGCAACAGGTCAAGGAAGAGGAGCAGAACGCACGGCGTTACGAGCTACGGGCACTTTCGGCTCAGATAAATCCGCATTTCCTCTACAATACCTTGGATACGATTGTCTGGATGGCGGAGTTTAATGATAGTCGGCGCGTGGTCAACATCACCAAGTCTTTGGCCCAATATTTTCGACTGGCTCTCAACCAAGGCCAGGAACAAATCTTACTGAGAGATGAAATTAACCATGTCCGCCAATATCTTTTCATTCAGAAGCAACGTTATGGTGAAAAGCTCAACTATGAAATTCTAGAAGATGAACGGTTGGGCGACTATCAGCTCCCCAAATTAGTACTTCAACCCTTAGTGGAAAATGCGATTTACCATGGCATTAAAGAGATCGATCGGCCAGGTCTCATTCGAGTGACAACTGAAGTCAGTGGAGACTCCGCCTGCGTATCGATTTTTGACAATGGACGAGGGTTTGATCGATCAGAATCAACAGACCAACCCCTTCTTCGTTTAGGAGGTGTTGGCTTGAACAATGTGGACCAACGATTGCATCTTCAATTTGGCGAAGCCTATCATATGGAGATTGATTCTAAGGCCAATAGCTATACGAAAATCACTCTTTATTTGCCCCTTTCATCCGGCAATGAATATTCATAGAGAGGGGGACAGAAATCGGTAATTCGTTAGAATTCGATTTCGTCGTCCCGCCTCCGCACAGTTGAGTAGGGCTGTAAAAGCTGATGAAATCAGCGTAGTAGAGCCCACTCAAGCACTGCGTCTTACTCGACAATCCAAAAACAATTGAGAGGCTAGGACTTCTGTCCCTCTCTCTTTTTGCTCTCAAAGGAATTTCGACTCTTTTCTAGTCAAATCTGACGCAAGTCATCAAATTTATGATAAAATAAAGTGTTACAGTAAATAGATTTTGATGAAGGAACACTATGCGAAAAGAGATTGACCCTGAATTATATAATTACAATAAATTTCCTGGACCTGTCTTTCATCAGGTAGGAGACCAAATCCATTCAGAAAACCTCTCCTTTGAGCTGTTGAAAAATGAGAAGGAAGCATTTGATGCGACCGTTTTTGGTCAGCGATTTTCTGAGATTTTAACTAAGTTTGATTACATTGTTGGTGATTGGAGCAATGAGCAGTTGCGCTTGCGTGGCTTTTATAAGGAAGAGCGCGATGTTGCAACGATGGATAAACTAAGTCGCTTAGACGATTATTTGTTAGAATATTGTAGCTATGGTTGTGCTTATTTTGTCCTTGAAAATAAGGAACCTCATCGTGCTTCCTTTGATAAGAAATCACCGGTCAAAAAAGCTCAATCAGAAGAAAGAGAGCCTAAGAAGCGTTCGCGCAATCGCAAACAAAAAGATCGTTTCCAAAAACGAGAACGCGACAAGGGACAACCAGCCAAAAACTCGAAAAAAACAAGACCGTCTGCTGAGACTAAAAAGACAACGAAGACAGACAACAAACGTCATTTTGTGATTCGACAAAAAGAGGAGTAAGAAAGAATGAAACCATCCATTTATAGTTTAACACGCCAAGATATGATTGATTGGGCGGAAGAGAACGGCGAAAAGAAATTCCGTGCAGCACAAATCTGGGAATGGCTCTATCGCAAACGCGTCCAGTCCTTCGAAGAAATGACCAACCTTTCTAAGGACTTGATTGCAAAGTTAAATGATCAATTCGTCGTCAACCCACTCAAGCAACGAATCGTGCAAGAGTCAGCAGACGGAACGGTTAAGTATCTTTTTGAATTGCCAGATGGCATGTTGATTGAAACCGTCTTGATGCGTCAGCACTATGGTTTATCTGTCTGTGTAACGACTCAAGTAGGATGCAATATCGGTTGTACCTTCTGTGCTTCTGGTTTGATCAAAAAACAACGCGATTTGAACAATGGGGAAATCGTGTCTCAAATCATGTTGGTTCAAAAATACTTTGACGAACGTGGCCAAGATGAACGGGTCAGCCATATCGTTGTCATGGGGATCGGAGAACCATTTGACAACTATAACAATGTCTTGAAATTTATCCGGACGGTCAACGATGACAAGGGATTAGCGATTGGTGCTCGCCATATTACAGTGTCAACTTCTGGTTTGGCTCATAAAATTCGTGACTTTGCAAATGAAGGTGTGCAGGTCAATTTGGCAGTGTCCCTTCATGCTCCAAACAATGACTTGCGCTCTAGCATCATGAAGATCAACCGGGCCTTTCCAATTGAAAAATTGTTTGCGGCGATTGAATACTATATTGAGACTACGAACCGTCGGGTGACCTTTGAGTACATCATGCTCAATGAAGTCAATGATGGAGTCGAGCAAGCCTTAGAGTTGGCAGAATTGCTCAAGAATATCAAGAAATTGTCTTATGTCAACTTGATTCCTTATAATCCTGTCAGTGAGCATGACCAATATAGCCGGAGTCCAAAAGAACGGGTCATGGCCTTCTATGATACCTTGAAAAAACAAGGTGTTAACTGTGTAGTGCGTCAAGAGCACGGTACAGATATTGATGCTGCCTGTGGCCAATTGCGTTCAAATACCATGAAACGGGACCGGGAGAAAGCGATTGTTGAACATGCGCAACCTTAAACAAGGGCTGATGGATCATACAGAACTAACAAAAAGAGGAAGAAGGCTGTTACGGAGTGGCAGCTTCTTCTATTTTATCCTCTTGTGTTTGATGTGTTTTTTGCCCCAACAGCCAGAGCCAGGTATGGAAACACCGGGTATTCAACATTTCGGTCGTATCGTCGTCCTGCTAGTTCCTCTTAATTCGGTGATGAATCTTGGCCAGATTACCAGTGTCCTCCAACTCATTAAGGTCATCCTCCAAAATATAGCCAATATCTTTTTGTTAAGCCCGCTGGTCTTTCAACTTCTCTGGCTATGGCCCTGGTTGAGGAGCCGCAAACGGGTCTTGTGCTTCGGCTTTGCGATGAGCTTGTGGATTGAATGCAGCCAAGTTCTGTTAGATCTCTTGTTTGATGCCAATCGTGTCTTTGAGCTAGATGATTTGTGGACCAATACCTTAGGGGCTTATCTGGCTTATATAGGCTTTCAGTATTTCAGAGCACGATTGCTAGCAAAAAATGGTGAAATGTAAAATCCGAACATTTTAACCACTTTTTAAAATTTTTGTTGACAAAATCAGAAGCGGGAGCTATAATAGCTTCAAGACATCAGAAAAGTAGAGATTTTTCTCACTTCCAGGGAGCTTGTGGTGATTGCGAACAAGCAGTGGTGAATCTTGAAATGGGCTGATGCGTTTATGATAATGAATTTGAAACAATAAAAATTCGGTGAGCACACCTTATCGTGCACCCTGTTGTTAGACAGGTCAGAGATGTAGGAGAAAAAATAGCTTCCTACAATTGAGGTGGCACCGCGGTATCGAATCGTCCTCACACAGATTTTTCTGTGTGAGGTTTTTTGTATCTCAAAGGAACCCAGTGAGACTGCAGCTCAAAGGGCCCGCGAGAGAAAAAGATCATAAACAGGATTGAAGATATAGAAAAGAGGACACAATCATGACAGAAACAAAAGGCTATTTCGGACAATTTGGTGGATCTTTCGTACCAGAACCCATTCAAAACTTGCTCAATCAATTAGAGGAAACTTTTGAACAATATAAAAATGATCCAGAATTTATCGCAGAATACAAACATTATTTGAAAGACTATTCTGGACGGGAAACACCGCTCTACTTTGCGGAAAGTTTGACGGAGCATTTAGGTGGGGCAAAAATTTATTTGAAGCGCGAAGACTTGAATCACCTAGGTTCACATAAATTGAATAACGTTTTGGGGCAAATCCTCTTGGCTAAACGCATGGGCAAAACGCGCGTGATTGCTGAAACAGGAGCCGGTCAACACGGTGTAGCTACAGCAGCTGCGGCAGCTAAGTTCGGTATGGCCTGTGATGTCTACATGGGGGCAGAAGACGTGGAACGCCAACGCTTGAATGTCTTCCGCATGGAAATGATGGGGGCAACCGTCCATGCGGTTGAAACCGGGACTAAGACCTTGAAAGACGCCGTTGATGCTGCGTTTGGAGCATGGATGGCGGATTTGGATGCCTTTTACGTATTAGGTTCTGCTGTTGGCCCTCACCCTTACCCAACCATTGTGCATGAATTCCAAAAGGTAATCAGTGAAGAGTCTAAACGTCAAATCTTGGAAAAAGAAGGTCGTTTGCCGGATTATGTGATTGCCTGTGTCGGTGGTGGCTCTAATGCCATTGGTGCCTTTTCTGAATATGTCGCAGAAGAGGAAGTCGGATTGATTGGGGTAGAAGCAGCTGGACATGGCTTGGACACCGATCAACACGCAGCGACCATGACCAAAGGGACTATCGGTGTGGTTGATGGTATGAAGACCTATGCAGTCTTTGGCGAAGATGGAAAAGTAGCGCCAGTGTACTCGATCTCTGCTGGTTTGGACTACCCAGGGGTTGGTCCAGAGCATGCTTTCTTTAAAGATTCTGGTCGTGTCGAATATGTCGCTGCAACAGATGATGAAGCAGTAGAAGCTCTTCTTCTTCTCAGTAAGACAGAAGGGATCCTCCCAGCTATTGAAAGCTCACACGCGATTGCAGAAGCGGTCAAACGTGCTCCACAATTGGATAAAGACAAGATCATCATCATCAATGTTTCCGGACGTGGGGACAAGGATGTGGCTGCCATCGCCGATTATCTAGAAGCGAAGGCTGCAAAATAAAAAGAATTTATCTGCAAAATATCGTATAAAGCAGTAAAGCGTGATAACTGAGAAAGAGACAGGGAACAAAGGGAATCCGGTCTCTTTCTTTTTTGAGAGCAAAGACGAGAATACCTAAGATGGATGCGATCTGAATGAGAATGAGGATCTTGGTAAAAGAAAAATTGAGCGAAAAGGTGGCGAGTAAGAGAAAATCTCCTGCTCCCATTCCGATAAAGAAAAAGTGAGCTCCGATCGCAAGGAGTAAAAAGACCAGCATGAGGAGATTACCACCGGATAAAAAGAGGACCAGGGAATGGAGACAGCACCAGATGAATAAAGGGTATTCCATAAAGCGAAGGTCATAGATGGCTAAAACGGCAGCTCCCAGTAGTGTTAGAAGTTGAGGCAGGGAAAGGAAACCATTGGCGCAGGCTAAAAAGAGCAGGCCACTCCAGACCTCAAAAAGGCAGTACCAAAATGGGTAGGTCTGATGACAATAGCGGCAGCGAAAGCGATGCAGTAGTTGCGAGATAATAGGGATGAGATCCCAAATGCCAAGGACGTGCTGGCAGTGATCGCAATGACTGCGAGGAGCGAGAATAGATTGGTTTGGGAAACGATCGACAACTAGCCCCAAAAAAGAGGCGATGCAAGTACCGATGGTAAAAAAAT
Organism: Streptococcus sp. HMSC073D05; assembly: GCF_001812015.1. Classification (NCBI taxonomy): domain Bacteria; kingdom Bacillati; phylum Bacillota; class Bacilli; order Lactobacillales; family Streptococcaceae; genus Streptococcus; species Streptococcus sp. HMSC073D05. The sequence continues at coordinate 24,753 of NZ_KV807482.1, read as the reverse complement.
AAAAGTTGATCATACTTATTTATTCGTAAAGCAATCAGAAAATTTCATCATTTGCTTGAAAATCTTGTAAAGCCTTTCTAAATTTGATACAATAATGAACATGAAAAACCTGTATGATGTTCAACAATTTTTAAAACGTTTTGGAATCATCATTTACGTAGGGAAGCGCCTCTATGACATCGAATTGATGAAAATTGAGCTTCAACGTCTTTATGATGCAGGCCTGATGGAGCGGCTCGATTATTTAGAAGCCGATACCGTTTTAAGAAGAGAACACAAGCAAGAATTAGAATTTTTGAAAAAGAGTGAGGTAGAGTGATGGGAAATATCATTGTTTGGTTGGTTATTTTAGGAGCATTTGGATGGATGGCGTTTAATTATTTCCGCATCCGTAAAGCTGCTAAATTTGTGGACAATGCAACCTTTGAAGAGCTGATTCGAAAAGGGCAGTTGATTGACTTGCGAGAGCCGGCTGAGTTTCATGCCAAGCATATTTTAGGAGCACGCAACATTCCTTCTACTCAGTTGAAGTTGAGTCTTGCAGCCTTGCGTAAAGATAAACCAATTTTGCTCTATGAAAATAGCCGTAGTTCGCGTGTAACCAATGCGGCTCTCTTTCTCAAGAAAAAAGGTTATACAGACATTTATGTCTTGTCTTATGGTCTTGATTCTTGGAATGGGAAAGTGAAAAAAGACGCCTAATAAAAAAGAGCTCTAACTGCACAAAGTGTGTGGTTAGAGCTTTTTTATCTCGTTTTTTCAAGGAAATCTTTGACCCAAGTGAGCTCTACCTCATTCAAAGGCCGGCTTTCGCCAGGGGCTAACTGAGGATCCAAGGTGAAGGGACCAAAAGACAAGCGTTTTAAGGTCATGACTTTGACGCCAATGGCTAAGAACATCTTTTTCACTTGGTGGTATTTTCCTTCAGAGATTCGGACCTGGGCCTTGCTGTAGCTGGGGCTAGTTTCTAGAATAGTTAAGGAAGCAGGCTTGCAGATAGGGCCGTCCGTGAATGAAATCCCATTCTGAAATTGTTCGATGTGGGCTGCATAAAGCGGACCATTGACTTCTACCTCATAGACCTTCTCCACATGGTATTGAGGATGAAGCAGTTGAAAGCCTAAGGGACCATTATCTGTGATGAGGAGTAAGCCACTCGTATCGCGATCGAGGCGACCAAGCGGATAAAGACCTGGGTACTCTTGCTGAGGGTCCACTAGATAGATCACCGTTGGATGGTGGGCGTCTCTTTTAGCGGTCACTGCACCGATAGGTTTATGGAGCATGTAGTAGTGGTGACGCGGTTCTTGAATGATCCGATTCCCTATTTGGATCTGTTGGAGTCCAGGGTCGACGTTTTGCGACAGTTTTTTAGCTGGTAGGTGATCGACCAAGATTTGCCTTCGGGCTAGAAGTTGTTTGATGTCCTTGCGAGCGTACTGATAGTCTGCCATCAATTGATCTAATCTCATGGGAGCCTCTTTTTCTGAAATTCTTATCATCAGTGTATCATGAAAAGAAAAGGAAATCGAGTCGGAGAAAAGAAATGAAGATGAAAACATTTACAACTAGCTGAACTGTGTTTTTTAAACAGGACTGTGGTATAATTGTTCAGTTAGAAATATTATTTAAAATTTTATAGAGGAAATCATGACAAAATTAAGAGAAGATATTCGTAACGTTGCGATCATTGCCCACGTTGACCATGGTAAAACAACCTTGGTAGACGAATTGTTGAAACAATCGCACACCTTGGATGAACGTAAAGAATTACAAGAACGTGCAATGGACTCAAACGATCTTGAAAAAGAACGTGGGATTACCATTCTAGCTAAAAATACAGCTGTTGCTTATAACGGAACTCGGATCAATATCATGGACACACCAGGACACGCGGACTTCGGTGGAGAAGTGGAACGGATCATGAAAATGGTCGATGGGGTTGTATTGGTCGTTGATGCTTACGAAGGAACCATGCCTCAGACTCGTTTCGTATTGAAAAAAGCCTTGGAACAAGATCTTGTTCCAATCGTTGTAGTTAACAAAATCGATAAACCATCTGCTCGTCCAGAAGAAGTTGTAGACGAAGTTCTTGAACTCTTCATCGAATTAGGTGCGGATGACGACCAATTGGAATTCCCAGTTGTGTATGCATCAGCGATCAACGGAACCTCTTCACTTTCAGACGATCCAGCTGACCAAGAGCACACAATGGCACCGATCTTTGATACCATCATTGATCACATCCCAGCTCCAGTTGATAACTCAGAAGAGCCCCTTCAATTCCAAGTATCCCTACTTGATTACAACGACTTCGTTGGACGTATTGGTATCGGACGTGTCTTCCGTGGTACTGTAAAAGTTGGGGACCAAGTAACCCTTTCTAAATTGGATGGAACGACTAAGAACTTCCGTGTTACCAAACTCTTTGGTTTCTTTGGTTTGGAACGTCGTGAAATTCAAGAAGCCAAAGCTGGAGACTTGATCGCTATTTCTGGTATGGAAGATATCTTCGTTGGAGAAACCATCACACCGACAGACGCAGTTGAAGCTCTTCCAATCCTTCACATCGATGAACCAACGCTTCAAATGACCTTCTTGGTTAACAACTCACCATTTGCTGGTCGCGAAGGAAAATGGGTAACCTCTCGTAAAGTTGAAGAACGCTTGCAAGCGGAATTGCAAACAGACGTCTCTCTTCGTGTTGACCCAACTGATTCACCTGATAAATGGACAGTTTCAGGACGTGGGGAATTGCACTTGTCTATCTTGATCGAAACCATGCGTCGTGAAGGATACGAATTGCAAGTGTCTCGTCCAGAAGTTATTATCAAGGAAATTGATGGTGTCAAATGCGAACCATTTGAACGCGTACAAATCGACACACCAGAAGAATACCAAGGATCTGTTATTCAAAGCCTTTCTGAACGTAAAGGTGAAATGTTAGATATGATCTCAACTGGTAACGGTCAAACTCGTTTGGTCTTCCTTGTTCCAGCTCGTGGGTTGATTGGATACTCAACAGAGTTCTTGTCAATGACACGTGGTTACGGAATCATGAACCACACCTTTGACCAATACTTGCCAGTGATTCCAGGAGAAATCGGTGGACGTCACCGTGGTGCTCTTGTTTCAATCGATAACGGAAAAGCAACCACTTACTCTATCATGTCTATCGAAGAACGTGGTACGATCTTTGTCAATCCAGGTACAGAAGTTTATGAAGGAATGATCATCGGGGAAAACTCTCGTGAGAACGACTTGACCGTAAACATTACGAAAGCAAAACAAATGACTAACGTTCGTTCAGCTACTAAGGACCAAACAGCGGTTATCAAGACTCCTCGTATCTTGACCTTGGAAGAATCTCTTGAGTTCTTGAATGACGATGAGTACATGGAAGTAACGCCTGAATCAATCCGTTTGCGGAAACAAATCTTGAACAAAGCAGAACGCGAAAAAGCAAATAAAAAGAAAAAATCAGCAGCTGCTGAATAATACGGAAAGAAAGGAGAAACAAAATGGTCTATTTTATCTTAGGGATTTTGATTCTCCTTTTTTACCTTTTTATGACCCCAAAAAGTATTCGTGGTACCTTAAACAGTGTCACAATGGTGGTCTTGATCGTCTCCATTATCGTACTGACTTGTCTCGCCATTTTTCAGATATTTCAACTACCGTCTGAGTTTTTTGTCGGTGCCTTTCTCGCCTTTGTTGGCTACCTGGCTTTGGTGGATATTTCCAAAATGACGACCAAACAGAAAAAATAAACGCTGACGTGATTTTTAAAGCCCTTTGGGCTTTTTAATTTTGCTAAAAAAAGGTAAAATAGAGAGTGATAAAAATGGAGCGAAGAAATCATGAAATTTGTGAAACAATTTGAAAATAAAAAGGTTCTTGTATTAGGTTTGGCTAAGTCAGGCGAGTCAGCTGCCCGTTTGTTGGATCGCTTAGGAGCGATTGTGACCGTCAATGATGGCAAACCTTTTGAAGAAAATCCAGCAGCACAAAGTTTACTGGAAGAAGGGATTAAAGTTGTGACAGGAGGTCACCCTCTGGAATTGTTGGATGAAGACTTTGCAGTCATGGTCAAAAATCCAGGAATCCCTTATTCCAATCCAATGGTTGAAAAAGCGCTTGAAAAGGGCATTCCCGTCCTCACTGAAGTAGAATTGGCCTATCTGATTTCGGATGCGCCAATTATTGGGATTACAGGATCAAACGGAAAAACGACGACGACAACCATGATCGGGGAAGTCTTGACGGCTGCAGGCCAAGGTGGTTTATTGTCTGGGAATATCGGTTTTCCAGCTAGTCAAGTTGCACAAACAGCAACAGAAAAGGATGTTCTGGTCATGGAATTGTCTTCTTTCCAATTGATGGGAATTGAAGTCTTCCATCCAGAGATTGCAGTGATTACCAACCTCATGCCGACCCATATCGACTATCATGGTTCTTTTGAAAATTATGTAGCTGCCAAATGGAATCTTCAAAAGAATATGACAGAAAAAGATGTCATTGTCTTGAACTTCAACCAAGACCTGGCCAAGGAACTGGCTACAAAAACCAAGGCAAGGGTCCTTCCATTTTCAACGGTCGAAAAAGTGGATGGGGCTTATTTGGAAGATGGACTTCTCAAGTTTAAGGGAGAAGCTGTCATGCGTGCGGATGAACTGGGCGTTCCAGGAAGCCACAATGTAGAAAATGCCTTAGCAACGATTGCGGTCGCAAAAGTCCGTGGTGTGGAGAATGAGGTCATTAAAGAAACCTTGTCAGCCTTTGGAGGAGTGAAACACCGTCTTCAATATGTGGATGAAATTCAAGGTGTCAAATTCTACAATGATAGTAAATCGACCAATATTTTAGCAACACAAAAAGCCCTTTCTGGTTTTGATAACAGCAAGGTAATCTTGATTGCAGGGGGGCTCGATCGTGGCAATGAATTTGATGAATTGGTGCCTCACATTACTGGCTTAAAGGAAATGGTGATTCTAGGGGAATCAGCTCCTCGAGTGAAACGCGCAGTCGATAAAGCAGGCGTCCCTTATGTCGATGCGGCAGATGTAGCAGATGCTACAAAGAAAGCCTTTGACTTGGCTAGCCCTGGAGATGTTGTGCTACTAAGTCCTGCCAATGCTAGCTGGGATATGTATCCGAATTTTGAAGTGCGTGGGGATGAATTTCTTGCTACAGTAAAAGGGTTGAAATAAGATGAAAAAAATAATGTTTACTGGTGGGGGAACCGTGGGACATGTGACCCTTAATCTCCTCTTGATTCCAAAATTTATCGAAGATGGATGGGAAGTCCATTATATTGGGGACAAAAAAGGAATCGAATACCAAGAGATAAAAAAGTCTGGCTTAGACGTGCGCTTCCATTCAATTGCAACGGGGAAATTGCGCCGCTATTTCTCTTTCCAAAATATGATGGATGTGTTCAAGGTGGCTTGGGGAACGCTCCAGTCCATTGCAATCCTGCTTCGTGTGCGTCCACAAGTTCTCTTCTCAAAAGGGGGATTTGTCTCTGTGCCACCAGTGATCGCAGCTAGATTCACGCGTGTCCCTGTCTATATCCATGAGTCCGATCTCTCGATGGGATTGGCCAATAAAATTTCTTATAAATTCGCCACCAAGATGTACACAACTTTTGAGCAAGCACATGGTTTGACAAAGAGTGCGCATATCGGTGCAGTAACCAAGGTTACAGATCATATTCCGACAACTTCTGAAGAATTAGAAGAAAAAACAAAAGGTTTCCGAAAAGACTTGCCGACCCTTCTCTTTGTCGGAGGATCAGCCGGTGCGCGTGTCTTTAATGAATTTGTGACAGAGCACAAAGCAGAGCTCTTGCAGCACTACAATATCATCAATTTGACGGGCGATTTAACATTGAATCAGGCTGAGGGTGGCTTGTATCGAGTGGATTATGTAACCGATCAGTATTTGCCCATGCTCCAGAAGGCTGATTTAGTGGTGACTAGGGGTGGAGCCAATACCTTATTTGAACTCTTAGCCATGAACAAACTCCACCTGATCGTACCGCTAGGAAAAGAAGCCAGCCGTGGCGATCAGATTGAAAATGCCCAATATTTTGTGGATAAAGGTTATGCAGAGCAATTGCAGGAAGATCAATTAACGCTCGAAACCTTTAATGAAACCATTCAAGAAATGTTGAAGCAAAGCCAAGTCTACCACCAAGCAATGGAAAAATCGACAGAACTCCTTTCACTAGACGATTTTTATGGCCTGCTTCAAAAAGATATCAGTAAGGGAAAAGATGACGGACGACAATAAAAAAACGCCAACGGATGACAAAGTTACAGAATTGTCAGCCTGGCAAAAAAGAAACAAAGAATATTTAGAAAAAAAAGCGCTTGAAAAAGCGGAAGAAGCTGAGACAGAGAAAATTGAAAGCGAAGAAGCAAAAGAAGACGAAGACCTTTCAGAAAAAGAAACAGCTTCCGTCTCAGAGGAAGAATCTGAAGAAATAGAAGAGTCTGAAGAGGAAGATGAATCTGAGGCCGAAGAGGATCCAGATGCGGATGGAGAAAGTTCAGAAGGAGAAGAGGATGATCCGGCTGTAAAGGAGCTAAATCCTTCAGAGAAACAAGAGAAAAAGCCTTCATTTTTTAAAGGCTTAAAGACGAAAAAACCAAAGAAGGAACCGACGGTGGCAAAACGCCATATCTATCGTGCCCTTCCGGTTATCGGAATCAGCTTGATTGTCGCCCTTCTCTCAATCTACTTTTTAAGCCCCTTATCCACACAGAAAGTGATTGAATTTTCAGGGAACAAAGCGGTTGATCAGCAACTCTTGTATGAAAAAAGTCGCATCAAAGAGGAAGATTATACTCTGACGACCTTCCTTCATAAATCGGTCTATGAACAAAATATGAAAACGGCTAGTCCATGGATCAAAGAGGTTCACATGCATTATCAATTTCCTGTGACTTTTAAAGTCAATATCGTGGAACACAAAGTGGTTGCCTATTATGTGACCGGAGAAGACCACTATCCAGTATTGGAAAATGGAGAAGTAGTGGAGACAGTAACTCCAGCTTCGGAATTGCCGTCCTCCTATATTAGCTTAAAATTCTCAGATCGAGAATTGGTTAGACAATTTGTCCAAGAAATGAAGTCTATTTCTTCTTCCATTACTGATAAAATTGTTTCGGTTGATCTGACACCGAGTAAGGTCACCAAGGATCTGGTGACCATCACCATGAAAAACGATAATAAAATCTTGGTGCCTGTTTCCCAAATTACCCGCAAGCTTCCTTATTATAAGGCGATCAGTAAGCAATTAGACGATGATTCCACCATTGATATGGAGGCTGGAGTCTTCAGCTATAGTGAACAATCCATCGCAGATGCCAAAGAGCAAGCTGAAAAAGAAAAGGCTGAAAGTACAGAAAAGCAAGAAGAACATTCTGAGGAAGCAAGCCAAGAACAGAATCAAGAACAGAATCCAGAAGGAGAAAATTCTTCTGGGAATGAGTAAAGCCCATAAATTATCTCAAATAATTGAAGAAAAAATGTCCATTTTAGGCTTCTTTGTGATATAATGAAGTTTGGATAGTTCCAACTAAAAGGGCTATAAATAGATGTAAAGTGAAAACAAATAAAGAGAGAGGACTGGTGTAATGGCTAGAGACGGCTTTTTTACAGGTTTAGATATCGGTACTAGTTCAATAAAAGTATTGGTGGCAGAACATGTCAATGGAGAAATGAATGTAATTGGAGTCAGCAATGCAAAAAGTGCTGGCGTCAAAGATGGAATTATAGTAGATATCGAAGCTGCTTCAAATGCAATTAAAAATGCAATCAGCCAAGCTGAAGAAAAAGCAGGGATTTCAATCAATCTAGTCAATGTTGGGTTGCCTGCAAACTTACTACAAATCGAAGCAACTCAAGGAATGATTCCAGTCACAAGTGATTCGAAAGAAATCACAGATGCAGATGTTGAAAATGTTGTCAAATCTGCACTCACAAAAAGTATGACACCGGATCGTGAAGTAATCACCTTCATTCCTGAGGAATTCACAGTTGATGGTTTCCAAGGAATCCGCGATCCACGCGGAATGATGGGGATCCGACTTGAAATGCGTGGCCTTCTTTATACAGGACCTCGTACAATCTTGCACAATTTGCGTAAAACTGTTGAACGTGCAGGCTTACAAGTTGAAAACATCATCATTTCACCGCTTGCGATGATCAAAACAGTCTTGAATGAAGGCGAACGTGAATTCGGAGCAACGGTGATCGATATGGGTGGTGGCCAAACAACGGTGGCATCTGTTCGTAGCCAAGAACTTCAATTTACAAATATCTACCAAGAAGGTGGCGATTATGTTACCAAAGATATTTCTAAAGTATTGAAAACTTCTCAAAAATTGGCAGAAGGCTTGAAGTTCAACTATGGTGAAGCCTATGTGCCATCTGCTGGAAACGAAGTCTTCCATGTAGAAGTCATCGGTGAAGTAGAGCCAGTTGAAGTGACTGAGAAGTACTTGGCTGAAATCATTTCAGCACGTATCAAACACATCTTTGAGCAAATCAAGCAAGACCTTGAGAGAAGACATCTGTTGGATCTTCCTGGTGGAATTGTGATTATCGGTGGAGGAGCGATCCTTCCTGGTGTTGAGGAATTGGCTCAAGAAGTCTTTGGTGTAAATGTGAAATTGTTTGTTCCAAATCAAATTGGAATTCGCAATCCAGCTTTTGCCCATGTAATTAGCTTGTCTGAATATGCAGGCAATTTGACAGATGTGGATATTATTGCTCAAGCTGCGGTTCATGGAGACGAAGTCTTGCGTCAACAACCGATTCAATTTGATCGTCCAGTGCAACCACAAGTACAACCACAACCTGCTGCTCCAGCACAACCGGTAGTACCTGCATACAATGCTGAGAAGATTGAATCTCCAGTGGATGCTCGAGAAATTCCAGCAGCAAGCAATGATAGCAAACAAGAACCAAAAGCTACATTCACAGACCGAATGAAAAATTTGATCGGTAATATGTTTGATTAAGGAGTGTAAGTATTTATGACATTTTCATTTGACACAGCAGCGGCACAAGGTGCAGTAATTAAAGTAATCGGTGTCGGTGGCGGTGGCGGTAACGCCATCAATCGTATGATTGACGAAGGCGTTGCCGGTGTAGAATTCATCGCGGCTAATACAGATGTTCAAGCACTTTCAAGTGCAAAAGCTGAAACAGTTATCCAATTGGGTCCAAAATTGACTCGTGGATTGGGTGCTGGAGGTCAACCTGAAGTTGGTCGTAAGGCAGCTGAAGAAAGCGAAGAAGTGTTAACAGAAGCTTTGCAAGGTGCAGACATGGTCTTCATCACTGCAGGGATGGGTGGAGGATCTGGTACAGGTGCTGCACCAGTCATCGCTCGTATTGCCAAAGCTGTAGGTGCTTTGACAGTAGCCGTTGTGACTCGTCCATTCGGGTTTGAAGGTTCAAAACGTGGCAACTTCGCTATAGAAGGGATCAACGAACTTCGCGAACATGTAGATACATTGTTGATTATTTCTAATAACAACTTGCTTGAAATTGTAGACAAGAAGACACCGCTTCTTGAAGCTTTGAGTGAAGCAGATAACGTTCTTCGTCAAGGTGTTCAAGGGATCACTGACTTGATCACAAGTCCTGGATTGATCAACCTTGACTTTGCAGACGTGAAGACTGTTATGGAAAACAAAGGGAATGCCCTCATGGGTATTGGTGTTGGTAGCGGTGAAGAACGCGTTATCGAAGCGGCTCGTAAAGCCATTTACTCTCCACTTCTTGAAACTACAATTGATGGTGCAGAAGACGTGATCGTCAACGTAACAGGTGGTTTGGATATGACATTGATCGAAGCTGAAGAAGCTTCAGAAATTGTGAACCAAGCTGCAGGTCACGGAGTGAATATCTGGTTGGGTACATCTATTGATGAATCTCTTAAAGATGAAATCCGCGTGACGGTTGTTGCAACTGGTGTCCGTCAAGACAAGGTAGAACGCGTTAGCGGAATTGCTTCCTCACAACGTCCTTATAAAACAGGACCACGTGAACAACGCCCACAAGCTGCACCATTTGACCGTGAATTTGATTTGAAACAAGATGTTGAATTGCCAACAACTCCAAGTCGTCCAGCGGTAGAACCAAACCGTGGCTCAGCCTTTGGTGATTGGGATATTCGTCGTGAGAATATCGCCCGCCAAACTGAACCAACATCAACACATCAAGTTGATCGTTACGTAGATTCATCTTCAGATGATGATGAATTGGAAACACCACCATTCTTCCGGAATCGTTAATCATGAATCTGGTAGAGAATGCTGATCTTGTTCGGCAACAAGTAGAAACAGCAAGAAACAAAGCTAACCGTCAAGATCAAGTTAATGTGATAGCTATCACCAAGTATGTGGATGTTGCTACAACAGAAGCACTGGTGAAAACAGGTATCCAACATATCGGTGAAAATCGTGTCGATAAATTCCTAGAAAAGTATCAAGCTCTAAAAGAGTATGATCTCACTTGGCACTTGATTGGGAGCCTCCAACGGCGGAAAGTAAAAGATGTGATTAATCTCGTCGATTACTTTCATGCCTTGGATTCGGTGAAACTGGCTCAAGAAATTCAAAAGCGAGCAGAACACCCGATCAAGTGTTTCCTCCAAGTGAACATTTCTGGTGAAGAAAGTAAGCATGGATTTGCACCCGATGAACTGGATGATGTTTTAGCGGAAATCGCACAGCTGGACAAAATTGAAATTGTTGGTTTAATGACGATGGCTCCTTTTGAGGCTAGTCAAAAAGAGTTGCAGGATATTTTTTCAAAAACTCACCAACTTCAGAAACAACTAGAAAAGAAACAATTAAAAAATATGCCTTTTTCAGAACTAAGTATGGGTATGAGTCGTGACTTTGAAGTAGCCATTGCGAACGGAGCGACTTATGTTAGAATTGGGACATCATTTTTTAAATAGGAAAGAACTATGTCATTAAAAGATAAATTTAACAACTTTATTGACTACTTCACAGAAGACGGTGAAGAAGTAGAAGTTCGCGAGGCAAAAGCAGCTGGGGCGGAAACTCAACCAGTTCCACAGCCACAGCCGACTCCTCAAGTGACTTCTCCACGTCCACAGATTAGTCAAAGAGAACCAGTAAAACCAAAACCGACTCCTGTCGCACATGTTACGACTCCAGTGTCTACAGCGGCAGTGAAGGAACCTGTTCCAACAACGAAAAATACATCTGAAAATATTACTCGCTTGCATGAACGTCAACGTGAATTGGCTGCTAATCGTGCGAATACAGATGAAAAGATTACCATTGATGTACGCTATCCCCGCAAATACGAGGAAGCGACTGAAATTGTTGATCTATTACTATCTAATGAGAGTATCTTGATTGACTTCCAATATATGACAGAAGTACAAGCACGTCGTTGTTTAGATTATTTGGATGGGGCTCGTTATGTTTTAGCAGGAAATCTTCGTCGTGTTGCAAGTACCATGTACTTGTTGACTCCAATTAATGTAGTCGTTAACATTGAAGATATCCGCCTTCCAAATGATGTGGAAGTGACAGAATTTGACTATGATATGAAACGTAATCGTTAAGATGATTATCTTTCAATACTTATCAAATATCATTCAAATCTATTCCATCATTCTTGTCATCTATGCCTTACTATCTTGGTTCCCTGGGGCACCTCAGAGTACTCTTGGACAAATGGTTCACCGCCTAGTTGAACCATTTTTGAGCCTTTTTAGAAAGTTACCATTGCAGTTTGGGGGCTTGGATTTTACAGTTCTAGTAGCACTTTTGGTCTTGAACTTGATGAATCAGTTATTAGCCCGCTTGTTCCTATTTTTGATTGGATAGAATATGATGGGACAGACAGAGATTTATCAACATTTCAATCGCGAAGATCACGAATTCATTGATCGCTGTATTGAATTGTCTGAAAGAGTGGTGGAACGCTATTCTGTTGAGGTGACGGGTTTTTTAAACCCTCATCAGGTCACTATTTTACGAAATGTTGCGGCAAGCTACCAATTACAGGTCTTTGCTTCCAGTGATGAGCAGAAAATGGAGTATGCCAAGGTTATTGTTGCTCCGGATTATTACCAATTGGATCCAAGTGACTTTGATCTGGCCCTATTGGAAATGGTCTATGCTTCAAAATTTCATCACTTGACCCATTCCCAGGTACTGGGGACCATTGTTCACCAATTGGGTGTGGAGCGCAAGTCCTTTGGAGATATTCTGACGAGTGATGGAAAGATCCAAGTATTTGTTGAACAGCGTTTTGTTCCCTATTTCATGGATCACATCCAGAAAATTTCTCGGGTACCTGTTAAGCTGAGGGAAGTTCCTCTATCTGAACAAATGATCATAGAGGAAGAAAGCCAGCAGCGAGATATTCTCGTGTCGAGTTATCGGTTAGACAAGGTGATTGCTGGGACCTTCAAGCTTTCGCGCTCACAAGCTAGTCAGTTGATTAGTTCTGGTCTAGTGAAAGTTAACTATGCGACTACTTCCAATGTTAGCTATGCTGTAGGTCTGAATGATTTAGTTAGTGTCCGACGCTTTGGGCGTCTTAAAATTGTTTCTGAAAATGGTATTTCAAAGAGTGGAAAATATAAAGTAACTGTTGAAGTACTCTTAAGTAAAAAATGAGGAGGAGTTATGGCTCTTACTGCTTTAGAAATTAAAGATAAAACTTTTGGCGTTAAATTTAGAGGGTATGATGCGAACGAAGTAGAAGAATTTCTAGATATCGTTGTTCGCGATTATGAAGATCTTGTTCGTTTAAATCATGATCAAGAAGCAAAAATTCAAGCTCTTGAAGAACGCTTAAACTATTTTGATGAAATGAAAGATTCATTGAGTCAATCTGTTTTGATTGCACAAGATACTGCGGAACGTGTGAAACAAGCCGCTAACGAACGTTCTGAAAATATTGTTCGTCAAGCTGAACAAGATGCACAACACTTAGTAGATGAAGCAAAACAAAAAGCAAATGAAATCCTTCGTCATGCAACGGATAATGCCAAGAAGGTTGCCGTTGAAACAGAGGAATTGAAGAACAAGACACGCGTCTTCCATCAACGTTTGAAATCAACAATCGAAAGCCAATTGAGCATTATCGATACACCTGAATGGGATGAAATTCTTCGTCCAACAGCTATGTACATTCAAACAAGTGATGAAGCTTTCCGTGAAATTGTGGAGAAAGCTTTGGGTGAATCAGTTCACCATCATCATGCAGAAGATGATAACATTGATTTGACTCGTCAATTCTCTCCAGCTGAAATCGAAGAATTGCAAAAACGCATCGAAGCTGCTAATTTAGAATTGGGTGCAACACAAGCGTTTGAAGGTTTGAATGAAAAAGTTCAATCCGCTTTAGAAGAAGCAGAGCACGCTCGTCATGAAAATGAAGAAGTTGTTGCGGTTGAAGAAACTGTTCAACCTGAAGATGATGTAAGACGTGAATCTGTCAATATTTTATAATTTTGTAAAAACAGGTCCATTAATGATAGATCTAGCGAGCAGATGATGGTGGAAGATCTGCACTCCCTCTTAATGGATGATCCTTTTACAGTATTCGTTCTGAACCCTTGAGTAAGAACGGACGTTTCCCTCGTTACGGGATGAGAGGAGAAGGTCGCTTGCGACTTCTCGAACAAAGGTGGTACCACGAGCAATCGTCCTTTTTAGGATGCTCGTGTTTTTTTTTATAGCTTTTAAATCAATAAGGAGACACAATGAAACTCAAAGAAACATTGAATCTTGGAAAAACAGCTTTTCCAATGCGGGCTGGGCTTCCAACGAAGGAACCAGTTTGGCAAAAAGAATGGGAAGATGCAAAATTGTATCAACGCCGTCAAGAGTTGAATGAAGGGAAACCGCATTTTACACTACATGATGGCCCTCCCTATGCCAACGGAAATATTCACGTAGGGCATGCCATGAACAAGATCTCAAAAGATATCATTGTTCGTTCTAAGTCTATGTCAGGGTTTTACGCACCTTATATCCCAGGTTGGGATACCCATGGTTTGCCAATTGAGCAAGTCTTGGCTAAACAAGGTGTGAAACGTAAAGAAATGGACTTGGTTGAGTATTTGAAACTCTGCCGTGAATACGCTCTTTCTCAAGTAGATAAACAACGCGAAGACTTTAAACGCTTAGGTGTTTCAGGTGATTGGGACCATCCTTATGTAACCTTGACGCCTGACTATGAAGCAGCACAAATCCGCGTCTTTGGTGAAATGGCCAATAAAGGCTATATCTACCGTGGGGCTAAGCCAGTTTACTGGTCTTGGTCTTCTGAATCAGCTCTTGCTGAAGCGGAAATTGAATACCATGATTTGGTATCAACATCTCTTTACTATGCGAACAAAGTTAAAGATGGTAAGGGTGTCCTAGATACAGATACCTACATCGTTGTTTGGACAACAACTCCATTTACGGTTACAGCTTCTCGTGGATTGACGGTGGGTGCAGAGTTTGATTATGTCGTAGTGAAGCCTGCTGGATCTGACCGCAAGTACGTCGTAGCATCTGAGCTCTTGCCAAGCCTTTCTGAAAAATTCGGTTGGGAAAATGCTGAAGTCCTTGCGACTTACCAAGGAAAAGAATTGGACCATATCGTTACAGAACACCCATGGGATCCTGAAGTGGATGAATTGGTGATCCTTGGTGAGCATGTAACCCTCGATTCAGGTACTGGTATCGTCCATACCGCTCCTGGTTTTGGTGAGGATGACTACAATGTAGGGATTGCCAATGGCCTCGAAGTTGCTGTTACTGTTAACGAACGCGGAATCATGATGGAAAATGCTGGCCCTGACTTTGCTGGTCAGTTCTATGACAAGGTTGTTCCAACCGTTATCGAAAAACTTGGCGATTTGCTCCTTGCTCAAGAAGAAATCTCTCACTCCTACCCATTTGACTGGCGGACGAAAAAACCAATCATCTGGCGTGCCGTGCCACAGTGGTTCGCTTCTGTATCAAAATTCCGTCAAGATATCTTGGACGAAATTGAAAAAGTGAAATTCCACTCAGAATGGGGGAAAGTGCGTCTTTATAACATGATTCGTGACCGTGGTGACTGGGTGATCTCTCGTCAACGTGCCTGGGGTGTGCCTCTTCCAATCTTCTACGCAGAAGATGGAACACCGATCATGACGGCTGAAACCATCGAACATGTTGCACAACTCTTTGAAGAACATGGTTCCATCATCTGGTGGCAGCGTGAAGCGAAAGACCTCCTGCCAGAAGGATTTACGCATCCGGGTTCACCAAATGGCGAATTTACAAAAGAAACAGATATCATGGACGTCTGGTTTGACTCCGGTTCATCATGGAATGGTGTTGTGGTTAACCGTCCAGAACTCAAATATCCAGCAGATCTTTATCTTGAAGGGTCAGACCAATACCGTGGTTGGTTCAACTCATCACTCATCACCTCTGTAGCTAACCATGGTGTCGCACCATACAAACAAATCTTGTCTCAAGGTTTCGCCTTGGATGGGAAAGGTGAGAAGATGTCTAAATCACTTGGAAATACCATTGCTCCAAGTGATGTTGAAAAGCAATTTGGTGCTGAAATCTTGCGTCTCTGGGTAACCAGTGTAGACTCAAGTAATGACGTGCGTATCTCAATGGATATCTTGAGCCAAGTTTCTGAAACTTACCGCAAGATCCGCAACACTCTTCGTTTCTTGATTGCTAACACATCTGACTTTAACCCAGCTGAGGATGCCGTGGCTTACGAAGAACTACGTTCAGTTGATAAGTACATGACTATCCGCTTTAACCAACTTGTTAAGACCATTCGTGATGCTTATGCAGACTTCGAATTCTTGACAATCTATAAAGCCCTAGTGAACTTTATCAACGTTGATTTGTCTGCCTTCTACCTTGACTTTGCCAAAGATGTTGTTTACATCGAAGGAGCTAAGTCACTTGAACGCCGTCAAATGCAAACGGTCTTCTATGACATCCTTGTGAAAATCACCAAACTTTTGACACCAATCCTTCCTCACACTGCGGAAGAAATCTGGTCATATCTTGAGTTTGAAGCCGAAGATTTTGTTCAATTGTCAGAATTACCAGAAGCTCAGACTTTTGCCAACCAAGAGGAAATCTTGGATACCTGGTCAGCCTTCATGGACTTCCGTGGTCAAGCTCAAAAGGCCTTGGAAGAAGCACGGAATGAAAAAGTGATTGGTAAATCACTTGAAGCTCACTTGACAGTTTATCCAAACGAAGTCGCGAAAACACTTCTTGGAGCTGTTGATAGCAATGTTGCTCAACTCTTGATTGTTTCTGAATTGACTATCGCAGAAGGCTCAGCGCCAGAAGGTGCAGTGACCTTTGAAGATGTAGCCTTCACAGTTGAACGTGCAGCTGGTGAAGTTTGTGACCGTTGCCGTCGCATCGATCCAACAACGGCTGAACGTCACTACCACGCAACCATCTGTGATCACTGTGCAAGCATCGTCGAAGAGAACTTTGCGGACGCAGTCGCAGAAGGATTTGAAGCTAAATAAAAGCCATTATAAGAAGTTCCATAAAGGAACTTCTTTTTTAATGGCTAGAATGGTGTAGAGATTCATCCATTAAGGAAATAAAAAAAGTAAGGCAAATTGGCCTTACTTTGTAATTGGAAAGGAAATTTCAATTAGTTTATCGGAGTAGAGGGTTTTAATAGTGGATTGGTCAATGATTTGAAGATCAATCTTACGTTTTAAAAAGAACTCACGAATTTTTTCTACTTCAGTTTCACGAATAGCTCGGTGTTTGTTACTGATCAATAATTCATAGTGTGTTGGGGCCTGTGTAAAAACAACATCGGTATTGCCCGCAGAATAAACCTCGACAAGCAAGGCGTCAGTGCTGGCAAGTTGGCTTTTGACCAGTGCAGCATGACTATTTGTGGTATTAATGAGCTTCATATGAGTTCCTCCTAACCTCTATCTTCATTTATTATAGCACTTTTTTATTTTTTGTGAAAGAATTCCTTTATTTTTTGTGGGTATTTTTCCACTGTTCAATGCCCCATTTGTGACTGCCACGTTTAAGTTTTTCAATAGCTTCATCTACAGGAAACCAAGCAAGATTGTTAAAATCTTCCAGTGGTTTTTGAGCCTCTGTATAGTCTACCACTTCATAAATATAGGCAGGATTGTAGTAGTAGGTGTCGCGATGACTGGAATAGAAATACTCATCTGCTTGGCCATAGTATTGCCCTAAAACAGCGGTAAAGCCTAATTCTTCGATCAGTTCCCGTTTCAGAGCTTGCAAGTGATCTTCACCTGCCTCGATTTCCCCGCCAGGTAAGAACCAAGCCCCATTTGGAGCTTGAACGAGGATGATCTGATCCTTGTCCTTATTGGGAATAACAGCGTAGACACCATAGCGATTGACGTAGGTCACGTCTTGTTTCTTATCACCAAAACTAGGAATGGTCATGCTTTTCTCTTTTCTTATTTTTTTATCATTATAACATATTTTTTAGCAAAAATCTGGAGGAAAAAAGAAAGAGAGTGGGACAAAAGTCCTAGCCTCTCAAT
>NZ_KV807482.1:0-7060 GCF_001812015.1 Streptococcus sp. HMSC073D05 | reverse complement strand
GGAGGTGGGACGACGAAATCGAATTCTAATGAATTACCGATTTCTGTCCCACTCTCTGAATGTACATTTACTTATTATGATTCTGAAGCCTGTTCTACTGGCTTGTGAGCAGCCTTGATAGATATCTTCCCATTGCTGGTCATGACTGCTTTGAGTTGTTTCTCACTTGGATGTTCCAGGTAATAATCGGTAATAGCATCCTCGATATGGTCTTGGATGGTACGACGGAGTGGGCGGGCCCCCATTTTTGGATCGTATCCCAGATCGACCAATTTTTCTTTGACCTTCTCTGTCACATCCAGATGAATCTCATTTTGTGCGAGACGTTGATTGACTTCATCGAGCATGAGGGTAACGATTTGAAGAAGGTTTTCTTTTGATAGAGGTTGGAATTCAATGATGCCATCAAAACGGTTCATGAATTCAGGGCTAAAGAAGTTACCGAGTTCTCCAAGTACAGAGTTGGTTCGACCTTCGCGAGCAGCTCCAAAACCAACATTGGCCTCAGCTTTGCCGGTTCCAGCATTAGAGGTCATGATGATAATGGTATCTTTAAAGCTGACGGTACGGCCTTGACCATCTGTCAAACGGCCATCATCCAAGACTTGCAAAAACATGTGCATGACGTCTGGATGGGCTTTTTCCACTTCATCCAACAACACGAGAGAGTATGGATTGCGACGGACCTTTTCCGTTAGTTGTCCAGCTTCATCGTAGCCAACATAGCCCGGAGGAGCTCCGACTAGTTTCGCTACGCTATGTTTTTCCATGTATTCGCTCATGTCAAAGCGGATCATATTGTCTGCAGAGCCAAAGAGCTCGATCGCCAATTGTTTAGACAACTCGGTCTTCCCGACACCGGTAGGTCCGACAAAGAGGAAGCTTCCGATCGGACGGTTAGGTGATCCTAGGCCAACACGATTGCGTCGAATGGCTTTCGCAATTTTATCAACAGCATCATCTTGACCGATCACATGGGCTTTCAAATCAGAAGCCAGATTGATCAATTGAGATTGTTCTTTTTCTTTCAAATCACCAACAGGAATATTGGTCTTTTGTTCAACGATGTGTTCAATCGTTTTTTCGCTGATGACAGGGGTCTCCTGATCAGTGACATGTTGACCTTGCATTTCCTTGTATTTCGCGATTTGGTCACGGAAGTAGGCTGCTTTTTCAAAGTCTTCTTCGCGGGTTGCTTGAGCTTTGAGGTTTTCCGCTTCAATCAAGCGCTGGTCGATCACTTTTGGATCCACAAAGTTTAGGGTCAGGTTCATCTTAGACCCCGCTTCATCCAACAAATCAATGGCCTTGTCTGGCAGGAAGCGATCTTGGATGTAGCGGTTTGACAGAATAGCTGCCGCTTCGATGGCCCCGTCTGTATAGTGGACGTGGTGGTAGTCTTCGTATTTTTTCTGGATGCCCTTGAGGATGGTGATGGTTTCTTCAACCGTTGGCTCATCGACCTTAACGGGCTGCATGCGACGTTCCAAGGCCGCATCTTTTTCAATAATACGGTATTCATTGAGGGTAGTAGCACCGACTAATTGGAGTTCTCCTCGCGCCAGGGCTGGTTTGAGGATGTTTCCAGCGTCCATATTGCCCTCACCAGCTGATCCTGCACCAACAATTTCATGGATTTCGTCGATGAACAGAATAACATCTTCGCGTTGACGAATTTCATCCATTAATTTTTGCATGCGTTCTTCGAATTGACCACGGATGCCTGTGCCCTGAACGAGGCTGACGACGTCTAGGCGGATGACTTCTTTTCCTTGCAATTTATGTGGAACGTCGCCATCGACGATTTTTTGAGCCAGGCCTTCCACAACAGCAGTCTTTCCGACCCCAGGTTCTCCAATCAGAACCGGATTGTTCTTGGTTCGACGGTTGAGAATTTCGATGACACGGATAATCTCCTCGTCACGGCCAATGACAGGGTCAATATCCCCTTTGCGGGCAATTTCTGTGACATTGATGCCGAACTCTTCTAACAGTCCTTTTGGCTTTTGAGGGCGTGCTTGACGAGGGTCTTGACCACCACCACGGTTATTGTTTTGGCCGTAGCCGCCACCTCCATAACTGCCTCCAGATTGAGTTGGAGGAGTTTGAGGTTCTTGCGGACTTTGGAAGTTTCCAAGGTTATTGAAGAAATCTTCAAAAGGATCTCCAGTGAGTTGGCTCCGTTGGGTCATGCCTTTCAAGAAGCTGTTATTTGGGTCTGTTTTCATAATTTTATAGCAATTTTGACAGAGGTCTACTTGCTGCTGACGTCCATTTACATTTGTATATAAATGGATGGTTGATTCATTTATTTTACAATTTTGACAAAGCATATACATACCTCACAGTAGGTTTTTGATGGTTTTCCATCAAGAGACGAGCCTATTTTTAAAAGGTCAAAAATAGTCAAAGTTTTATAGTTTCATTATATCAGTATTCTAGAAGTTTGCAAGAATTTGCTACGGAATGTCACTAAGGAGTGAAGAAGAGAGTAAATCAATGGAAAAATGTGAATTTTTATTGGAAGAGCTTTCTCTTTTATGATAAAATAGGAGAGTAGAAAGTAAAGAGGAGAAATAAAATGGAATCACATTTAGTACGGATTATTAACCGTTTGGAGACGATGACAAAAGACGGTGGAAACTTAAAACGTAATTTTGAACGTAACGGTGTTGTTGTCGCTGAAGTAGCCTACAACCACAATGAAGAAGAAGGTTCAACCTTTACACTTCGTGATGTCAAAGCGCGTGAAACCTATACATTTGATAGCATTGATTTAATTGCAATGGAAATTTATGAATTACTTTACTAAGTAGCTGAGTGGATGAGTTTGGGGTGGTCTCAAGCTCATTTTTTGTCCATCTGGTTATAGTTTTCGTCTATAGGAAATTCTAAATAGGAACAGTTAGGTTTGAGAGTTGAAATCTGCTATAATAGAGAGGACTATTTTCATTACTTGACTAGAAAGAGAATTGATATGACGACACTCATTGATGGGAAGGCGCTCGCTACAAAATTACAGGGTGAGATTGCGAATAAAACAGCACGATTAAAAGAAGAGACAGGAGTTGTGCCTGGACTCGTTGTGATTTTAGTAGGAGAGAATCCAGCTAGTCAGGTTTATGTCCGTAATAAAGAACGTTCTGCTATTGCGGCAGGCTTTCGGAGTGAAGTGAGACGACTTCCTGAAAGCATCAGCCAAGCTGAATTATTAGAAGTGATCGAACACTACAATCAAGATCCCCTTTGGCATGGGATTTTGGTGCAGTTGCCACTGCCTAAGCATATCGATGCGGATGCAGTCCTTTTAGCCATTGATCCGACAAAAGATGTGGATGGCTTTCATCCATTGAATATGGGACGCTTGTGGGCTGGAAATCCTCTCATGGTGCCTTCAACTCCCGCTGGGATCATGGAGATGTTCAAAGAGTACGGGATTGATCTAGAAGGGAAGCGAGCAGTCGTGATTGGTCGTTCCAATATCGTTGGAAAACCAATGGCACAGTTGCTCCTCGCCAAAAATGCGACGGTAACCTTGACCCATTCTCGGACCCATCATCTGCCTAAAATTGCTAGAAGAGCAGATATCTTGGTTGTTGCGATCGGTCGTGCGAAATTTGTAACAGCAGACTTCGTGAAAGAAGGTGCCGTTGTCATTGACGTCGGAATGAATCGCGATGAGAATGGCAAATTGTGTGGGGATGTCGATTTTGAATCCGTTGCCCCTTTGGCCAGTCATATTACTCCGGTACCAGGAGGGGTTGGTCCTATGACCGTCACCATGCTGATGGAGCAGACCTACGAAGCAGCTGTTCGTGCCTTAAAAAAATGAAAGTGTGAACAAGATGAAGTTTGTATTTGATTTAGATGGAACCCTGTCATTCGATGGTGTCACAATCGATGATGAAATCAAACAGGTCTTATTGAGAGCAGAAGAATTTGGCCATGAAGTTGCCTTTGCTTCTGCACGTTCTTACCGGGACTGCTTGGGCCTTTTAGGGGACCCATTGAGTCAACAACTCGTGATTGGTTTAAATGGTGGATTGGCCTATCGCCAGGGGCAATTGGTATATGAGGAACAATTGGACAAGGATGTGTATCGGGAAGTCCTTGGCTTTTGTCGCCATTACAATCTACCATTTTTTGTGGATGATACCTTTGATTATAGCGGACAGATTTTGGAAAAGATTCCTTTTGTTGCTAATGTAGATCCCCTCAAGAAAGCCCAGTATCGTTCGTTAGAGGAGCTGACAGATCCGATTAAGGTCGTGATCTATATGGGTGGCCATGAGGAGCTCGTGGATGAGATCATCGAGCGGATCGAAACGACAGATAAGGCCCATATCCGCTATCATGCGCATGAAAAATGCATCTATCTTAATCCAGGAGACACTCATAAAGCAACAACCGTAGAAGAACTCTGTGGAGAGAATTTCGTGGCTTTTGGCAATGATCAAAATGATATTGAGCTCTTTGAAAATGCTCTTTATGCAGTTCAAATTGGTGATTTTCCAGCCCTTCGGCCTTATGCGGATGATCAATTGGTAGCCAAACAAAATCAACCACAAGCTGTGGCTGCTAAGATCTTGCAAGTCTTCGCAGAATTCAGAGGAAAATAAAAGAAGGAGGGGGAGTCGTGGCTTCTCCTTTTTCGCTAGAAATGAGGAAGGTATGAAAACAATTCAAAAAGATGAGATTCAGCGTGTCATTGTGAAGCGAGAGGCAAGATCTTATAAGGGCGATTTTGGTCGCCTGCTCTTGGTTGGCGGGACTTACCCCTATGGGGGAGCTATTATTATGGCGGCGTTTGCTGCGGTTCATAGTGGTGCGGGGTTGGTCACTATCGCAACAGATCCTGATAATCTGACAGCCCTTCATAGCCATCTTCCTGAAGCTATGGGCTTTGATCTAGCCGATCACCAACTCCTTTGTGAGCAAATTCAAAAAGCCGGTGTGATTCTTGTCGGTCCAGGCTTAAAGGAAGCAAGAGAAAACCATGCAATCTTGAATATGATTTTTGAACAAGTCTCTAGCCAGCAGGTCTTGATCTTAGATGGAGGAGCTATTAGTCTTTTTGCAGCCTCTCAGTTTGACCTGCCAGAGGCTCAGTTGGTCTTTACCCCTCATCAAAAAGAATGGGAAAAACTGTCAGGGATTGATCTAGCAAGCCAGACTGAAGATAGAAGCCGAGAAGCGGTTCAAAGTTTTCCTAAAGGAACTGTCATTGTAGAAAAAGGGCCTCACACCCGCATTTGGACAAGTGGGCAAGAAGAGGGCTATCAGCTAGATGTTGGAGGCCCCTATCAAGCAACAGGTGGGATGGGGGATACCTTGGCAGGGATGATCGCAGGGTTTGCGGGTCAATTTCCACAGGTCAGTCTCTATGAGCGCGTGGTGGTTGCGACCTATCTCCATTCAGCCATTGCAGAAGACTTGAGCAAGGAGGCTTATGTGGTTCTACCGACGACCATCAGCCAAGAAATCCCCAAATGGATGAAGAAGTGGAGTGACAAAGATCAGGTTATCAGCATTGAAAATAGAAAATAGGTGAAAAAGATGAAGGAAAGCATTCGAAAAGTAAATCAGTATATCGATGAAAACAGGGAGAAGGTTGACCAGCAATATAGAGGAGCATTTCATTTGCTACCTCCAATCGGCTGGATGAACGATCCAAATGGTTTTGTTTACTTCCGTGGGGAATATCATTTGTTTTACCAATTCTATCCCTATGATAGTGTTTGGGGTCCCATGCATTGGGGGCATGCCAAATCAAAAGATCTTCTCCATTGGGAAGAATTGCCAGTAGCTTTAGCACCAAGTGAAAGCTATGATAAGGATGGCTGCTTCTCGGGTAGTGCTATTGTGAAAGATGACAAGCTCTATTTGCTGTATACGGGTCATGTAGACGATGAGGAAAAGCGCGAGGAGACTCAGTGTCTTGCGGTTTCGACAGATGGCATTACCTTTGAAAAGTTGCCTACTAATCCAGTGATCCATGCTCAACATATTGAGGGGATCGCAGATATTGCAGATTTTCGTGATCCTAAAGTATTTGAATATCAAGGAAGCTATTACGCTGTCGTTGCTTCTAAGACGCCAGATGACAGAGGTCAAATTCTTCTATTTGCATCAAGTAATCTAATAGATTGGACCTTTACATCACTCCTTCTAGAAGGTGAAAAAGGGCAAGGGATTATGTGGGAGTGTCCCGATTTCTTCCCTTTAGATGGCAAATGGGTCTTGATCCTGTCTCCCATTGAAATGGAAAGGCAGCAAGAAAAATACTGGAACATAAATTCGACGGTTGCCTTTATCGGTGACATGAATTGGGAAACAGGGCACTTTCATGTCGATTCCTATGATGAAATGGATGGCGGTTTGGATTTCTATGCCCCTCAAACTTGTCAAGGACCAAATGGTGAACGATACCTGGTTGCCTGGATGCAAATGTGGCACCGGTCTATCCCCAGTCATGATTTAGCTCATGGGTGGGCAGGTAGTATGACTCTTCCAAGAAAATTGTCTCTGAAAGACGGACGATTGGTTCAGGAGTTACCTGAGTCAGTGAAAGAACACTTTCTTGTAGAGCATGCGTCAGAAACCATTGTTCAGGGCAATCAGATCACGATCCCAGCGAGAGGGAAACAAACCTTGTTTGAACTTGATGCCAAACCGGGTTGCTCCTTTATCTTAGGTTATGGCGATGAAACTGATCCTGATAGTGTCTTGCGATTGATTTACGACGCCTCTCAAAAACGTTTTAGCTTCAGTCGAGACCAATTTGGGCACCCCATTTCTGGAAAAGAAAATCCAGCATTTCAATCGAGATGGATTCAGTTGGATGCTGAAAAAGATCATCATTTTTCGATCATTCGCGATACCAACTCCATCGAAGTATTCGTGGATGGCAAAACTCTCTCGATGACTTTTTATGAAACGAGTCAAAATCCCGTCTATACTCTCACGGCAGATGAAGGGGTCGATTGGGTCGTAAAAACCTATCAAAAATAGAAAATCAATAGCCTCCTAAATCATGACCACCCGTCAAACGGGTGGTTTG
>NZ_KV807481.1:43826-137557 GCF_001812015.1 Streptococcus sp. HMSC073D05 | reverse complement strand
TGTTTTACTCTCAATAATTCCGAGTGCCTGAAACGTATTGTTTCAAGCACTTTTCTCACAGCGGAAAGTTTTTGTATTTTCTTGATTCATTCTAAAAATAGGAACTCATTTTTACTTACTTTTAGAATCGATTAACTTATTTTACTTTAAAATAGTTTGTCTCATTCTAAAGTTAACCGGTAAAGACTGGTTAGCTTTTTTGCTTGTCCTTGTGCTCTTGTTAGAAAAATGGCGGTGCTCCAAAAAGGAGGGACATTATCTTTTTGCAAATACGGGAATTCATTTATGGAAAACAGGATTTCTGGTATGATAGTCGTAATTTCGAATAGGGAGGTTGGAGTCGCCATGAGTGATTTGAATCAGACAGTTGCATTTATTAAAGAAATCGAGAAATTAAAGTCAGTAACAAGGTTTAATAGAACCCTTGATGGACGGTTTGAAAATAGTGCCGAGCATTCCTGGCAGGGTGCGATCGCTGCGATGGTTCTTCAGGATTATTATCCTGAAAAATTGAATATGGAAAAGGTCATGTTTCTGTTACTGATCCATGATTTAGGTGAGATTTATGCTGGATATACTTGGGTGTTTGATGATGAAAAAAAGCTTCATGCTCATGATAGAGAGCTAGAATCTATAGAAAAAACAATGAGCCTCCTTCCAGAAGCAACATATTTGAATATGAAAAAATCGTGGTTGGAGTTTGAAAAAGGGCAGAGTCCTGAGGCAAGATATGCAAGAGTGATTGACGCATTGGTACCACTGATCAATCACTTGGAAGTGTCAGAAGTCAATTATAATCCTGATCATATCCGTTCAGAGATGGTATTAGAAAAGAAAAATTTTATAAAAAGTGAGTCCAAAGAGTTGTGGAAACTGACAGAAGAGTTGGTTCAGGAAAGTGTAGAAAAGGGCTTGTATTTATAAGATCCTTTGGCCATCAGTAACAACCTTCAGCCCAAGAGGAAGCCACCTGTTTTCACGGGTGGTTTTGACTTGCTTGATCTGTGGTATAATGGAACCAGATAATTTACACCCTTTGAAAGGGAAAAGGTTAGATTGTATGATTAAGTTGATTGCAACAGATATGGATGGAACCTTATTAGATGAGCAAGGAGAGGTGGATCTTCCGAGTCTGGAAAGGATCTTGGACCACTTGGATCAAAAAGGGATTCGCTTTGTCATTGCGACGGGAAATGAAATCCATCGCATGCGCCAGCTCTTGGGTCCCTTGGTCAAGCGGGTGACCCTGGTCGTCGCCAACGGAGCTCGGATTTTTGAGGATGACCAGATGATTCTTGGAAAATTCTGGGATCGAGAACTTGTAGAGGCGGTTCTTGCTTATTTTAAGGGGCGGGAAATTTCAGACCAGCTGGTTGTGTCAGCCGTCAATGGTGGCTTTGTCAAGGAAGGAACGGTCTTTACAGAAGTTGAGAAATTCATGCAGCCGGAAGTGATTGAAGCCTTGTACAAGCGGATGAAGTTTGTCCCCGAATTGACAGCAGATCTATTTGATCAGGTGCTTAAAATGAGCTTGGTTGTTGGCTTGGATCGTCTCGATCAAGTGCGTCGGGAAGTCCAGCAGGCTTTTGGAGATCAGCTGATGGCGGTTTCGAGCGGTTTTGGGAGCATGGATCTCTTACAAGCAGGTATTCACAAGGCTTGGGGACTGGCTCAATTAATGGAGAAATGGCAGCTTGATGCTAGTCAGGTCATGGCCTTTGGGGATAGTGGAAACGACATCGAAATGCTTGAAATGGCTGCTCACTCCTATGCGGTGGCCAATGCAGAAGAAGCTGTCAAGGCTGTTGCCAAACACCTAGCACCGAGCCATCAAGAAGGCGGTGTCTACCAAGTGATCGAAGAGTATCTAGGACTGACCCCCTGGGAACAAGTGAAAGGAAAGAAGTAGATGGCAGTACAACTGTTAGAAGACTGGCTCTTAAAGGAGCAGGAGAAAATCATAACAACCTATCGGGAGCTCAATCAAGCCCCTCTGAAAGAGCCTGGTTTGATCTTTATCGGAGACTCCATCGTAGAGTATTTTCCCATTCATGAACTATTACAAAGTCCCAAGCACATGGTCAATCGAGGAGTGCGAGGCTATAAGACGGGTCTTCTTCGTGAGCATCTAGACGCCCATGTCTTTGGAACGGCGGTGGATCAGATCTTTCTCTTGATCGGGACCAATGATATCGGAAAAGAAATTCCTCAAAAGGAAACCTTAGACAATGTAGAAGCGGTCTTACAAGCAATTATGAGGGACTTTCCGCTGACCCACATCAACCTGATCTCGGTTTTACCGGTGAGTCAAGAAGAGCGCTACAAACAAAAGGTCTATGTGCGGACCAATGAAAAAATTCAGGCCCTCAACCAGGCCTATCGCGAATTGGCCCAGGCCTACCACCAGGTCAGCTATATTGATGTGTATTCGTCTTTATTGGATGAAAAGAGGCAGTTGGCAGAAGCCTATACGACAGATGGCCTCCATTTAAATGTAGCCGGTTACCGCATCCTAGCCCAAGCTCTGCAGGAGACATTATAGAGACAAAAATAGGAGCGAAAAAAGCCCAATCAGACAAATCTTCAAAGAAAAATTTCAGATCGAAGATAAAGTCTTCTTAAAAACTTTCCTTAGGTGAGTACGGACGTCAGCGAACTTCTTTGAAGTTCCATGACTTAGTTTTGGACCTAAGGTTCCAAAACTCCCGAGTGCTAGAAACAATAGTGTTTCTAGCACTTTTCTCACGGCGGAAAGTTTCAGGAAATATTTGAATGGTTCTTATAATTGATATCAATTCTATTTCTTTTTAGATTTCCTTAGATGATTTTTTGTAAAAACAGATTGTCACCCTTCCTCTATTTCCAAGAGGAAAATTTTTTGTCTTTTTGGTTTACAAATGTAAATCTTAGGAGTAGAATAACATCATAAGATTTACAAATGTAGATTTAGAAAGGAGAGGCCATGCAAATTTCCAATGCGGAATGGCGCATCATGAAAATTATCTGGATGGAAGGCAAGCAGACCAGCAGGGATTTGATCGCCGTCTTGTCCGAGCGCTTTGACTGGTCGAAGTCGACCATCAAGACCCTCTTGACGCGCTTGGTTGAAAAGGGCTGTCTGACCAGAGAAAAATCTGGCAAAGCCTTTGTCTACTCGGCTTTGTTGAAGCAGGACCAGAGTTTAGACTTGGTGGTTGAGGAGGTGAAAGACAAGGTTTGCTCAAAAAGAATTGTCCAGGTGCTTGAAAACTTGATTCAGGAGAGTGACTTTACGCTTGCAGATCTTAATCAGCTGCAGCAGGTCCTGGAAGAAAAGAAAGCAGAGGCTGTCGAAACAGTCCCTTGCAATTGTATGTAATAGAAAGAAGGAATTTCAATGTTTGGATTGTTAATTAGTATTGTTTGTTTACTTGGGGTTGCTTTTATTGCTTGGTGGTTCTTTGCAGAGCATGAAAAGGTAAGCGGCCACGCTCGTCAGAAATCAGGTTATCAAGAAATTGAAGTCGAAGTCATGGGGGGCTATTCGCCTGAAACCATTGTCCTGAAAAAGAATGTTCCAGCCCGTATCATCTTTAATCGCAAGGATCCATCTTCATGTCTGGCTCAAGTGATCTTTCCAGACTTTGGCGTTCATGAAGATTTGCCTTTAGGTGAAAAACATGTCATTGAAATTACGCCAGAAAAAGCGGGCGAATATGGGTTTTCATGTGGAATGAACATGATGCATGGTCAAATGATTGTGGAATAAAGGAGTTAGGTATGGT
The DNA here is from genome assembly GCF_001812015.1 of Streptococcus sp. HMSC073D05. NCBI lineage: Bacteria > Bacillati > Bacillota > Bacilli > Lactobacillales > Streptococcaceae > Streptococcus > Streptococcus sp. HMSC073D05. The sequence goes on along the minus strand of NZ_KV807481.1, from coordinate 133,793 downwards.
AGAAAAACAAAAAGCAGTTGTGGAAAACGGAGTGCAAAAGATCCGTATTACAGCAGAAAAGGGCTATAGTCCCAAAGAATTTCAACTTCAAAAAGGGATCCCTGCTGAAATCACCTTCCATCGGGTCAATCCTTCCGGCTGTTATAAGGAAATTTTATTTGAAGATCAGGGGATTTTAGAGCCTTTGGAAGTCGGTGTGGATAAGGTGATATCCTTTACCCCGACAGAAACAGGGGACTTTGAGTTTTCATGTGGAATGAAGATGCAAAAGGGTTCCTACACGGTTGTGGAAAAACGCCGTCGTGTCTTAAGTTTACGGGATCGCTTTTGGATTACTAGTATCTTTACCCTTCCTTTATTAATCTTGATGATCGGGATGTGGGCAGGACTTGTCTCCCATCCAGTCAATCGCTGGGGAAACTTTCTAGCGACAACGCCGATCATGTTGGTAGCAGGAGTTCCTTTTATCAAGAGTGCCTGGGCCTCATTTAAGAAGCACCATTCCAATATGGATACCTTGGTAGCTCTTGGAACCCTGGTAGCCTATGTCTATAGTGTATTTGCCCTTTTTACTGGTCAGCCAGTATACTTTGAGGCTGCGGGTTTTATCATCTTCTTTATCCTCTTAGGGCAAATCTTTGAAGAACGGATGCGTAACAATGCCTCCGAGGCTGTGGAAAAATTGTTGGATTTGCAGGCAAAAACGGCTCAAGTTCTCCGTGATGGGAACTATGTCGAGGTGGCGGCAGAAGATATCCAAATTGGTGACTTGATTCGGGTCCGTCCTGGGGAAAAGATCGCAGTTGATGGGACGATTGTAGAAGGAAGTACGACCATTGATGAGTCGATGGTGACAGGTGAAAGCTTACCTGTGGAAAAATCAGTTGGTGATGCAGTGATTGGCTCCACTATCAACAGCAATGGGACCATTCTCTTTAAGGCTGAAAAAGTCGGTAGTGAGACCCTCTTATCTCAAATTGTGGACTTTGTCAAAATGGCCCAATCCAGTCGTGCTCCTATTCAAGATTTGACGGATAAGATTTCAGGTATCTTTGTTCCAGTGGTGACGATTTTGGCCATTGCGACTTTCTGGGTTTGGTCCGTGCTTCTGGGCGCGTCGCTTCAAGAGGCCATGCTCTATGCAGTCTCTGTCCTCATTATTGCCTGTCCTTGTGCCCTTGGTTTAGCAACCCCAACAGCCCTGATGGTCGGAACCGGCCGTAGTGCCAAGATGGGGGTTCTGATTAAAAATGGAACAGTTCTTCAAGAAGTGCAAAAGATTCAAACCGTTGTGTTTGATAAGACAGGGACCATTACCATTGGCCAACCACTTGTAACCGATGTTGTAGGAGATGAAGCGCGTGTCTTGACACTGGCTGCTAGTCTTGAAACTTTTTCAGAACATCCACTAGCCCAAGCGGTGTTATCCCAAGCAGAAGAAAAAGGTTTGGTGTTATCCCCTGTGGAAAACTTCCAAGCGATTGAAGGAAAAGGGGTCCAAGGTCAGATCGACCAGCAGTTGGTGACCTTGGGAAATGGCAAACTTCATGACGGGACAGCGATGGATCCGGAGCTTGAAAAACGGATGGTAGAGTTGCAAGAGCAGGCCAAAACAGTGATCAGTTTGTCTGTGGATGGGCAAGTGATTGGCTTGATTGCCATTCAAGATGCTCCGAAGGCCAGCTCAAAAGAAGCGATCAAAAAGCTCAAAGAACGGGGCTTGAAAACGGTCATGTTAACGGGGGATAATGAACGGGTGGCCCAAGCTATTGCTAAGCAAGTGGGAATTGACACCGTCATTGCTGATGTCCTTCCTCAAGAAAAAGCTAGCGCCATCCAAAAACTGCAAGAAGCTAGCAAGGTCGCCTTTGTCGGAGATGGGATCAATGATGCTCCAGCTCTCTCGATTGCGGATGTGGGGATCGCTATGGGGTCTGGAACGGATATTGCGATCGAGTCCGGTGGCATCGTGCTCACGCAAAATGATTTGCTTGGCGTTGTGCGCGCCTTTGACATGAGTCAAAAGACCTTCCGCAGGATTTTACTCAATCTCTTCTGGGCCTCTATCTACAATCTCCTTGGGCTTCCAATTGCTGCTGGAGTCTTTGTAGGACTGGGATTGACCCTCAATCCAGAACTAGCAGGTCTTGCCATGGCCCTTAGTTCTTTGTCTGTTTTGATTAGCTCTCTGCTTCTCAATGTTGCGAAAATTGATTAACGAAAATAAGAAGTGATACAGAATTCTGTATCACTCTTTTTCTCTTTTACCTAGAGCGACGAGGGAAAAGAGGAGGTATCAAATTATAGTAAAATACCCTATTGTAGGATAGTTTGTGAAAATTTCTCAAAAAGAGCATCTGTTATGGAATAGGGATTGAGCATCTCTGAGCAGATCCTTATACATGTGAATCTCTTTGTGATAAATTAATACTGTAATCGTTTTGTAAATCGTTTTCATGAGAAAAGTCAGAAAAAACTCATTTTCAAGGCGAGATGATCACAAAGATGAAGTAGAAGCGCTATGCTGCATTTTAAGGGATCAAAATAGAATTAAAGGAGAGTTAGAATGACTCAAGGGAAAATTACTGCATCTGCAGCAATGCTTAACGTATTGAAAACATGGGGCGTAGATACGATCTACGGTATCCCATCTGGAACACTTAGCTCACTTATGGACGCTTTGGCCGAAGACAAAGATATCCGTTTCTTGCAAGTTCGTCACGAAGAAACAGGTGCTCTTGCAGCGGTTATGCAAGCTAAATTTGGTGGCTCTATCGGGGTTGCAGTTGGTTCAGGTGGACCTGGTGCGACTCACTTGATCAATGGTGTTTACGATGCAGCTATGGATAACACTCCATTCCTTGCTATCCTTGGATCACGTCCAGTTAACGAATTGAACTTGGATGCCTTCCAAGAATTGAACCAAAACCCAATGTACAACGGTATCGCTGTTTACAACAAACGTGTAGCTTACGCAGAACAATTACCAAAAGTAATCGACGAAGCTTGCCGTGCTGCCGTTTCTAAAAAAGGTCCAGCCGTTGTTGAAATTCCAGTAAACTTTGGTTTCCAAGAAATCGACGAAAACTCTTACTACGGATCAGGTTCTTATGAACGTCACTTTATCGCTCCTGCCTTGAACGAAGTGGAAATCGATAAAGCTGTTGAAATCTTGAACAATGCTGAACGCCCAGTGATCTACGCTGGTTTCGGTGGAGTTGGTGCGGGTGATGTGATCACTGAATTGTCTCGTAAGATCAAAGCACCAATCATTACAACTGGTAAAAACTTTGAAGCCTTCGAATGGGACTACGAAGGGTTGACAGGTTCTGCTTACCGTGTTGGTTGGAAACCAGCTAACGAAGTGGTCTTTGAAGCAGACACAGTTCTTTTCCTTGGTTCAAACTTCCCATTTGCTGAAGTTTACGAAGCATTCAAAAATACTGAAAAATTCATCCAAGTAGATATCGACCCTTACAAACTTGGTAAACGTCATGCCCTAGACGCTTCCATCCTTGGTGATGCAGGTCAAGCAGCGAAAGCAATCCTTGACAAAGTGAATCCAGTTGAATCTACTCCATGGTGGCGTGCAAACGTGAAGAACAACCAAAACTGGCGTGATTACATGAACAAACTCGAAGGTAAAACTGAGGGTGAATTGCAATTGTATCAAGTTTACAATGCAATCAACAAACATGCTGATCAAGACGCTATCTACTCAATCGACGTAGGTGACACTACTCAAACATCTACTCGTCACCTTCACATGACACCTAAGAACATGTGGCGTACATCTCCACTCTTTGCGACAATGGGTATTGCCCTTCCTGGTGGTATCGCTGCTAAGAAAGACAATCCAGATCGCCAAGTATGGAACATCATGGGTGACGGTGCATTCAACATGTGCTACCCAGACGTGATCACTAACGTTCAATACGACCTTCCAGTTATCAACGTTGTCTTCTCAAATGGTAAATATGCCTTCATCAAGGACAAATACGAAGACACAAACAAACACTTGTTTGGTTGTGACTTCCCTAATGCTGACTATGCGAAAATCGCTGAAGCTCAAGGAGCTATTGGATTTACAGTTGACCGTATCGAAGACATCGATGCAGTTGTTGCAGAAGCTGTTAAACTCAACAAAGAAGGTAAGACAGTTGTCATCGATGCTCGCATCACGCAACACCGTCCACTTCCAGTGGAAGTTCTTGAGTTGGATCCAAAACTTTACTCAGAAGAAGCAATCAAAGCCTTCAAGGAAAAATACGAAGCAGAAGAACTCGTACCATTCCGCCTCTTCTTGGAAGAAGAAGGGTTGCAATCACGCGCAATCAAATAATCCTGCTCGTCGAAAATCAAATGTAAACTGCGTTATCTTCACCTTGCCGTACTCCAGTACTGTCTGCGGTTCGATGCCTTGTTTATTCTTTGATTTTCTTAGAGCAGAACTTAAAAAGATCGGAGTAATCCGGTCTTTTTATGGAGATAGTAAATGAATTTAAATCAAATAGATATCATCGTTTCAAATGTTCCCCAAGTCTGTGCTGACTTGGAGCATATCTTGGATAAAAAGGCAGATTATGCTGATGATAGTTTTGCTCAGTTCACGATTGGCAGTCACTGTCTTATGTTGTCAGAGAATCATTTGATACCTTTGGAAAATTTTCAGTCAGGAATCATCCTACACATTGAAGTTGAAGATTTGGAACAGAATCAAAAGCGTTTGAAAGAATTAGGGATTGAGATTTTACACGGTCCTTGTGAAACGGATTGGGGAACAGAGTCCTTATTAGTTAAAGGCCCTGCTGGTCTAGTCATTGATTTTTATAGAATGAAATAAGGGCGCTTAGTCATTTGAAGTTAACCATAATTATTCTTAAAACAGAATATGAACTATTAAAAGATCGGAGTCATCCGGTCTTTTTGTGTTGCATGAAAGCGATCGTTACCTTAGAATAGGTTCGGTTTTTCCTAGGATCTTGTAAGACTTTTGGGTTAGAGAAGGGTATAATAGAACTATCAAATCAAGTGAGGTAGAGAGATGACCGACAAACTTCAATTTCCAGATGGTTTCCTTTGGGGTGGGGCGACAGCTGCCAACCAGTGTGAGGGAGCTTATAATGAAGATGGCCGTGGCTTGGCCAATGTGGATGTGGTGCCGATTGGGCCTGATCGTCACGCCATTATTACGGGTCAGAAAAAGATGTTCGATTTTGAAGAGGGCTATTTTTATCCGGCTAAGGATGGCATTGATATGTACCATCGCTACAAGGAAGACATTGCCCTCTTTGGGGAAATGGGCTTTAAAACCTATCGTTTGTCCATTGCCTGGTCTCGGATTTTCCCAAAAGGAGATGAACTAGAGCCAAACGAAGCAGGTCTACAGTTCTATGAAAACCTCTTTAAGAAGTGCCATAAGTATGGCATTGAACCCTTGGTGACCATTACCCACTTTGACTGTCCCATGCATTTGATTACCGAGTATGGAGGTTGGCGCAGTCGTAAGATGTTGGAATGTTATGAACGTCTCTGCCGGACCCTCTTCACTCGCTACAAGGGCTTGGTCAAATACTGGCTAACCTTTAATGAGATCAATATGATCCTTCATGCGCCTTTTATGGGAGCAGGTCTCTGCTTTGAAGAAGGGGAGAATGAGGAGCAGGTCAAATACCAGGCGGCTCACCATGAGTTGGTCGCTTCAGCCATTGCTACCAAGCTAGCCCATGAGATTGATCCCAACAATAAGGTGGGCTGTATGTTGGCAGCTGGGCAAAACTATCCGCATACCTGTGCTCCGCGAGATGTCTGGGCTGGTCTAGAAGAAGACCGCAAGAACTATTTCTTTATCGATGTGCAGGCGCGTGGGGAATACCCTAACTATGCCAAGAAAGAGTGGGAGCGTCAGGGGATCACGGTCGAGATGACGGAACAGGACCTTCAATTGTTGAAAGACCATACAGTTGACTTTATTTCCTTCTCCTACTATGCCAGTCGGGTCGCTTCAGGGGATCCAGCTGAAAGGGAAAAAACAGCGGGCAATATCTTTGCCTCTCTGAAGAATCCCTACCTAGAAAGCTCAGAATGGGGTTGGCAGATTGACCCTCTTGGTCTCCGCATTACGCTGAACACCATCTGGGATCGTTATCAAAAACCTCTCTTTATCGTAGAAAATGGACTAGGTGCCGTTGATACCCCAAATGAAGCCGGGGAGATTGAGGATGACTACCGGATTGATTACCTGGCTGCCCACATCAAGGCCATGCGGGAGGCCATCCATGAAGATGGTGTTGTCCTCTGGGGCTATACGACTTGGGGCTGTATTGACCTCGTCTCTGCCGGGACAGGAGAAATGAAGAAGCGCTACGGTTTTATCTATGTCGACCGGGACAACGAAGGCAAGGGAAGCTTGGCCCGCTCACGTAAGAAATCCTTCTATTGGTACAAAGAAGTCATTGCGACCAATGGGGCTTCTGTAGAATAAAAGTTTTCGGTACTTGCTGGCCGACTCTCTCCTATAAACGAAAAAGCTTAGAATCCCAATTTCAAGCTGGGGTCCTAAGCTTTTTGTATGTAGTTTAGCCAAGTTATTACGGATTTACTGGTCGTAATCTAAGACATTGTTCTCGATGACAAACTTAGATTCAGCGGAAATGTTGGCTGCTCCTAGTTGCAACTGCGAACTTCCGTCTGGCTTCATGATGTGCCACTGACCGTCCTTGTGGGCAAAGATAGCCTCAAATGTGACGTTATTGCTCTTGTCTCGAATGGGTAGAACAAATGCTTGATCTGTATTCTCTAAAAGGATTTCTTCCTTTTTTTCAAAGTTATAGATATAAAATTGCCCAGCTCTTTGCCCCAAACCATGAAGTTCATCGACTTTTTGCCAGTTCTCAAACTTATTCCGAACAAGGGATTCATTATAAATCTTGTTGAAGGTTTCGTTGCGTTTCTTCGTTTCTTCCTCGTCTAGTGTTTTCTGAAACTCTGCAACCTTTTTAGTCGTTTGAATGGTTTGTCTGTTTTGCTCCCTGATTTGCTGGCGGTGGATGACTCGCATCATTCTTGCAGCAACGCCCAGGATGACGAGAACGGATACAAGGCTGATTTTAGTTTTAGCATGATTTTTCATAGATGAGTCTCCCTATTCTATCATTGGTCCTATTATACCTTTTGAAAGAAAGGATCGTCAAGTTCATCTTGTGATGATCTAACATGCAGATCTACCTGGGGACAATAGAATTTTATCAGATTTTCATTGACGAAGGTCCCTTTATTTGATAGGCTAGGGGAATAGAACTGATTTCGCAAGAAAAGAAAAAAGGAGCGAGGCAAGTGGCACGGATTTTATTAATCGAGGATAATAATGATATCCAAGAAATTTTATATAGTCTCTTAAGTGAAGACCATGAGGTCCTTCAAGCCTTTTCGGGTACAGAAGGGCTACGGCTCTTCCAGCAAGAAGCTGTTGATTTGGTCCTTCTGGATATCATGCTTCCAGGGAAAAATGGGGACCAGGTCCTTGAGGAGATCCGTTTGCACAGTCAGACACCGGTTATCATGATGACGGCTCTTGGAGACAAACACCTCATTAGCCAGTATCTCCTTGCAGGGGCCAATGATTATATTGTCAAACCCTTTAATCTGGACGAAGTGGCCGCTCGGGTGACGGTGCAGTTGAGAAATCACGTCTCTCCGGCACAGGAAGCTCAAGCGTCGCAAAAGCTTTCCTTTAAGAATTTGGTCTTAAATCCAGAAACCTTTGAACTGGAGTCTGGCGAACAGACACTTCGCTTGGGCAAAAAAGAATTTCAAATTTTTGAGACCTTGCTGGCGCATCCAAAGAAGATTTTCACCAAAGAAGAATTGTATGAGGCGGTCTGGGAAGAAGTTTATCTGCCTGGAGACAATACCCTCAATGCCCAATTGAGCAATCTTCGAAAGAAAATTGCCCAGCTTGATCCAGATGAGGACTATATTGAAACGGTCTGGGGCTTGGGTGTTCGCTTGAAAGGAGAAAAGTAATGTGGGGATTGGTTCTAATTCTAGTCGTCCTTGTCCTTCTCTTGGGACTGGGCTATGTTCGCTTGCTTTCTGCTTTAAAGGATTTGCAGGAGCAGATTCAAAAGAAGCTTCAAAGCGGTAGTGGGGTACGGCTGACCTCTCAGGTCTCAAAAAAAGAATTGGTCGCCTTGACCAAGCAGGTCAGTGATCTCTTTGATCAGATCGAGCGGACCAATCGGATTGCCTTTCAAGAGAAAAAGACCTTGGATATGGCCATCAGTAATATTGCTCATGATATTCGGACGCCTTTGACCATTGCATCTGGCTACACCCAACAAATCATCAAGGGTGGGACGCAGGAAGAGGAAAAGCTGAAGAAAATTGCTTCCAATCTTCAAGTCGTCTCAAAACGCCTGGAATCTCTCTTGGAATACAGACGCTTGATGGAGGGAGCCATTCAGCCTCGGATTTCAGACGTCGATCTCAGCCAAGTTTTAACCCAGCAGTTGTTCCAGTATTATGATAGCTTGTCTGAGGCGGGGATTGCTTTAGAGGTAGAGCTAGAAGAGCATCTTCATTATGCTACGGATCCTGAGCTTTGGGAGCGCCTCTTGCAAAATATGCTCAGCAATGTCCTCAAGCATGGAAAGGAGCAGGCCCGTTTGACCTTGACCTCAGACGCGGACACGATTCGGGTCGAGCTGCGCAATATTGTGCAACAACCGATCCAGCACTTAGACCAATTGGCTAGTCGATTCTACTCTGAAAATCTCTCGGATACAGAGGAGTCTTCTGGCTTGGGTCTCTACATTATTCAAAATTTTGTAGAGATCTTAGGGGGAGACTTGCAACTGGCAACGGAGGCAGACTGGTTTATTTTGACCATTACACTAAGAAAAAAGAGAGGGGGACAGAAATCGGTAATTCGTTAGAATTCGATTTCTTTGTCCCGCCTCCGCACAGTTGAGTAGGGCTGTAAAAGCTGATGAAATCAGCGTAGTAGAGCCCACTCAAGCACTGCGTCTTGCTCGATAATCCAAGACAATTGAGAGGCTAGGACTTTTGTCCCAACCTCTTTTTGTTATAAATCTTTGTGTTTAAAAGTAGCCAGTCCTAGGAAGCCGAAAACAAGGATGAATCCAAGGGCGATCGAGAGGGTGTTGGTTGTTGCTGTTGTGCTCTGTACCATGGAATATTGGAATTCCAAGTTTAGATAGTGGAGAATATCAATATCTTTAAGGAAGAGCGCAGGAAGGCTTAAGAGGATATTTCCAATGAAGTAGCCAACGAAGGCCAAGGTGATGGATTGGCTGGCATAAAGAAGGAAGGAAATGATGCTGACCCAAGCCAAGGTGGAAAGGAACTGAATCAGCACGGTCAGTCCAAAATGAGCAAGGAAGTGCTCTGGCATGGTGCCAAGTCCATTGTAGAGCGTCGCGATCAAGAAGACGAGACCATAAGAAACAAGAAATTGGAAGAGAGCAATGGTCAGAACAACGGCGCTTTTGGCAAAGTAGTAACTGGTGCGAGAAACGCCATAGGCCAGACTATTCTTGTATAAGTTTTGCGTTAAGTCTGTTCCCAGAACCAAGGTGATGACAATAATGGTAAAGAGGATGGTCACACTGATGCTGGAAGAGTAGTTGGTCAAAGCTTTAAAGCCTGTCCAAACTTCGGTTGCTTGGGGCAATTTGGATTCCGTATTGACGCCGACGTGGCCGGTAGCTCCAAAGATGACTCCAGACAGGATGTTGAGAACGAGAATGGCTTCTGTAATCCAAAAACCTTTGGAGCGAAAAAGTCTGTAAAAATCTGCTTGAATGGTATGCAACATGATAAATCTCCTAAATGAAATATGTGGGATAGGTAATAGAGGAAGACGGTGATTGGACTAGTCTACCAAGTCCGTAAAGAATTTTTCCAGATCTTGGCGGGCATAGTAGATTTCGTCCACATCAATATCTGCTTGAACGAGAGCTTTGACAATGACTTTAATATCGTGAGTTTGTCCGAAAATATGGATTTCCCCATCCTTATCGATGACTTTGATACGGTGATGGAGTTGATCTTGAATCAGTTGACTCGCAAGGGCTAGCTGGCTGGTCTTGAGGATGATGTAGTCTTCGCCTTGCTCCTCGAATTCAGCCTTGCTAATTTCTTTGATTAGGCGTCCTTGGTCTACAATGCCAAAACGATTGGCAACCAGATAGAGTTCAGAGAGGATGTGGCTGGAAATGAGGATGGTCATACCGAGTTCATCGTTGAGGCGCTTGATCATTTGACGGAATTCCTTGATTCCGACAGGATCGAGACCATTGATGGGTTCGTCTAGAATGAGGAAGTCGGGCTTGGCAATCAGCGCAATCGCAATTCCCAACCGTTGTTTCATCCCGAGTGAAAAATCGCGGAATTTCTTCTTACCCGTATTATTCAGGCCGACATAGTTCAGGGTTTCTTTGATGACCTGGTCGGGATTTGGGATATGGCGAGCCTTGCAATAGTAGACCAGATTTTGATAAGCGGTCATATGCTTATGGGCCACGGGACTCTCAATGACGGAACCAACCCGTTTTAGGGCTTGCGTCCACTGGGAGCGATTTGTAGAAGCAAAGAGTGAGACGCTTCCGTCAGTTTCCTGAATTAGCTGGGTGATGACCTTGATGAGGGTGGTTTTCCCAGCTCCGTTCTTACCGATCAGTCCGTAGACGTCGCCTTTGCGAATGGTGAGATTCACATCATTTAAGGCGTATTGATGACCAAATTTTTTACTCAAATGGGAAATTTCTAATACTTTTTCCATGGTTTTCTCCTTCGTCCAAATGACTAGTTGTTTTCTTTACACTCTTAGTATACAGCTTGCTTTTCAAATAACTATCAAGCAATTCTCAAATATTTCTAAAAAATTGCGGTAAAGACTTCTTATAAAATAAAAATGTTGAATAGGTGACTCTACAAAGAAATAAAAAGAATTTCTAATGTTGAAATTCAATCCAAAATATATTAAAACTTTCCGCTGTGAGAAAAGTGCTAGAAACGATCATGTTTCTAGCACTCGGGAGTTTTGGAACCTTGGGTCCAAAACTAAGTCATGGAACTTCTTTGAAGTTCGCTGACGTCCGTCCTCACCTAAGGAAAGTTTTAAAAATGACTTTATATATATTAAGAACAACTGTTCTAAAAGCTAGCCTCTTCATTTTAAAATTCAGCAACAAACTCTTTGATGGCTTGCGCGAGTTCATAGGGTTTCTCGGTATTGAGTAGATGGCCTCCGTCTGCGATTTCTTGATAGCGGCCTTTTGGCAGGAGCTTGGCCAATTTTTTAGAAGAAGATTGATTGGCCCAATCTCTGCTACCACAAACAACCAAGCTAGGGAGAGGGCAAGCTTTAACGGTATCGGTTAAATTGAGCCCTTTTAATTCGATCAAGATTTGAAGCATCTGTTGTTTATTGGCATCTTGTTTTTCAAAGACATGCTTGGGAAGTAGACGAAAGAGAAGGATCTGGAGCCGATAGAGGGGATTGGTGTTAAGTTTGTATTGTGTTCCTACAAGGACTAAGCCCTTGAGTTGCGGGAAGTCTTGTCTTGAGAGATCAAGAGCGAGCACGCCACCTAGTGAGAGTCCTACCAGAATAAAGGGTTCGCTTTCTTGCTGGAGGCGCTCCATCAACCTTTCTTTGACTTCCTGATAGCTTTCTTTTGGATGGGAGAAAATATCAAAAGTTTTGGAGTGCAAGGGTGAAAGTGCAAATTGGACTCCTTGCCAAGAGAGGACATCTTGCCCTAGTCCATGTAAAAAAATTAGTTTCATCAGGAATCCTTTCTTTGAAAATCGAGTTCGTAGAGACCACGAAGAGCATTGCAGGCATAAATACGATCAGCGTCTGTTAAATCGTTCAGAGTTAAGAGTTTTTCTTCAACTTGCTGGGTCTCAAGAAGATGGCGCCGATAAATGCCATCGAGTAAGGGGAGGTGAGCTGGTGGGGTATAGCGTTGTCCCTCTATCTCCAGCACCAGATTGCCAATCGTCGTCTCCAGTAAGGTTCCATCTGGCAGATGGAAAATTTGCTCGTGATTTGACTGGCTGAGATGGTCTCTCTGACTCGTTTTGAAATAAGTAAATGGCGTCGCTAAATCAAGCTTCTGTTCTGTCAGTTGGGCCTGTAGATAGCTAGCTGGCAAGTCTGTCAGCTCCGTGATCACTAGGTGGAAGGTACCGTTTTTTTGCAAGGCAATCCGACAACGATAGTCAAGGTTGGACTCCAAACGAGCAAGCTCTTCTTGAAGTTCTTTCAGAAGTTTGGGTTCATCATAAGGATAGGCAAAGTAGCGACTAGCCTCTCTCAAACGGGTTAGGTGTTGCTCCAGGAAGGTCAGCTCTCCTTTGTGGATGCGGCCAGTCGTCAAAAGCTCAAAGCGAGGCTCTTGACGGTAGAGAACCGCCGATTTTTGCTTGGTTTCCTGGTATTCACTTTCCCATTTACTGTCCCAAGTGATGCCTCCTCCCACACCATAGATGGCTTGATTACCTTGCATTTGAAGGGTCCGGATGGCTACATTAAAAATCCGTTTCCCTTTTGGAAGAAGGATGCCGATCGTTCCACAGTAGACACCTCGAGGAGCCTTCTCTGTCTTGTGGATGATTTCCATAGTGGAGATCTTCGGTGCTCCTGTAATCGAGCCACAAGGAAAGAGAGCTCGGAAGGTTTGGACCAGGTCGACTTCGGGACGTAAGCGGCTTTCAATGGTCGAGGTCATCTGCCAAACGGTGGAGTATTGCTCGACTTGGCAAAGACGGGTTACCTGCTCACTTCCAATCTCCGAAATCCGGTTCATGTCATTGCGGAGGAGGTCGACGATCATCATGTTTTCTGCTCGATTTTTCGGATCAGCTTTTAGCCAAGCAGACTCTTGAAGATCCTCTTGGTTTGTGAGACCACGGTGCGTCGTTCCCTTCATCGGGCGCGTGGTCAGTAGCCGGTCGTCTTGCTCAAAAAAGAGCTCAGGGCTGATGGAGAGGATGGAGACATCATCGTGCTGGATGAAAGCATTGTAATGGGCTTTCTGCTCTACCACCAAGCGATTGTAGATAGCCAAAGGATCTGCTTTTAGCTCTTGAGAAAGCTGGACAGTGTAGTTGACCTGGTAGGTATCACCCTGGCGAATATGGTGATGGATGGTCTCGATGGCTTCTTGATAAGCAGGCGCCTCTACCTCTTCCTTCCAATTGGCTGAAAGATCCACAGCTTCATAGTCCTCTGGAAAAGGAAGGGTTTCGACCTCCTCGTGGATCGTAAAATAGAGGAGATACTCTCCCATAAGAGGTGCTGGATGGACAGCAAACTTCTTCTCAAAAGCAGGAGCAGCCTCATAGCTGACATAGCCAACAGCATAAAAGCCTTGCTCCTGGTAAGCTTCGACTTCTCTAAGAAGAGCCTCTACCTGGTCGAGGTTTCTAGTTTTTAATTCCTTTATGGGCTTGGTGAAAAGGTGGCGCAATCCAAGCTCTTTAAAATCAATAATCGTTTGTTTATGCATGCTTTGAGTATATCAAAAATAGAGGAAAAAAGGTAGATAAGGATGTAAGATTCCTTGCTTGGCCTTCCCTTTCATGCTAAAATAACCATAGAAACTGCTTTGGGCAAGGAGTAGGAATATGCAAAAGAATCCCCTCTATAACACCTCTAGTATCAGCTTTTTTCAATACCTCTTTGTGATTGCAGTGATTTTGGTGCATAGTGGTCGTTTAACCTCTTATGAGCCACTGCATTTTGGTCTCAAGAGTATGCTTGGCCGGCTAGCGGTGCCATTTTTTATCGTCTGTGCCAGCTTTTTCCTCAAGCAATCACTAGGGAATTCTAAGAAAATGAAGACCTATCTGGCCAAAATCGTAAAAACCTATTTGTTTTGGAGTTTTGTTTACCTTCCTTATGCCTGGCTCTTTTTCTCTAGTCTCCATCTTCCCATTTATCTTTTTCCGGCTGGTGTGTTCGTAGCTCTGGTCTACTTGGGAATGTGCTACCAACTCTGGTATATCCCGGCCTTTTTGCTGGGTTTGTTTTTAGTCAATCAATTGGTCAAACGCCTAGGAATGGTTTGGACGGGGTTGATCACCTTCCTTCTTTATTGCTGGGGCTTGATCGAGACCTATTCGGCTTATCTGGACACCACAAGTCTTCTTAAGGGTTACCAGCTCTACAGCAATTTATTTTTCACAGCCCGAAATGGTCTCTTCTACACGCCCATTTTTATCTATATGGGTTACTATTTGTATGATCATTTTCATGCACAAGTTTTTAGCATTCACCGTTGGCAAAAGCTAGCTCTTGCCTTTGGTTTGCTCTGCCTCGAAGGCATCATCATTTTTCAACATCAAGGAATTGATAAGAATTTTTTCCTTCTTCTTCCCTTTGTGACCGTTTATTTGGTCAATGCCTGCCTGCGATTGTCCTTTTTGAAAAGCTATGATTTACAGTATTTAAAGCAAATGAGTATAGCTCTTTACTTTTCGCATCCGATCTTTATCGAGTGGGCTCGCTATGGCTTTAGCAGCCTCCCCCTTACTTATCCAGATAGGGGCAAGCTGATTTTTGTGACGGCCTTGTTTGGTAGTCACCTCTTTGGGCTGGCTATGCTATGGGTACGAGATAAGAAGAAAAATCAAAAAACTTCACCAATCTAGGATAAGATGAAGTCTTTTTTATGACTTAGTAAGGGCAATTTCCTCTAGCTTTGTGGAGCTTTTTTCAATTCCCGAACGTTTTCAAGAAAACTTCAGAAAATTCTTGACTTCTGATGAAATAGGCGTATGATTAGTTGTGAACTGTTGAACAATTCTTTTCAAGAGAAACCCTGATGTCGACTAAGGGATCTGTGAAAGGTGAAGCGGTTCAAATCAAAAATCTACAGAGCGTTGCGTCCGAAAGTCTAAACAGACACGGCTCTTTAAAAACAAAAGGAGAAGATTATGAAAACAGAACCGATTCATCGTACCAGTATGTGGAAATTTAAGTTAAGTGCTGCCACCATGACTTTGATTCCCGCTGCCGTGGGGATTAACTATGTTGCCAAAGCCTTGGCGGAGGGGTTAAAGTTGCCCGTTTGGCTGGGGTCTTTGGGAACCTTTCTTGCCAGCATGTTGGCTGGGCCGGTTGCCGGTGCCATCAGTGGTTTCATCAACAACGTGATCTATGGGCTGACCTTATCGCCAATTTCAACCGTGTATGCGATTACCAGCATCGGAATTGGGATTGCTGTCGGAGTTTTGCACGCCAATGGGTGGTTCTCGTCAGCGCGACGAGTATTTGTTTCTGCTATTATTATTGCCATCGTTTCAGCTGTCATTTCAACGCCACTCAACGTCATCTTTTGGGGTGGTCAGACCGGTATCGCTTGGGGTGACTCATTGTTTGCGGTAATGGTCGCCAATCATGCACCAGTGTGGCTGGCCTCATTTATCGATGAGTTTGTCTTGGATATTTTGGATAAAGTCTGCGTGGCCTACCTGGCATTCTTCATCTATCGTCAGCTGCCGAAGCGGATGGTGCACTTCTTTAGCGGTGATAAATGATGACTGATCAAACATTGATTTCTGGAGCGCCACGGGTCAAGCTCAAGTGGTACCAGGTGATCGATCCGATTACTAAGCTCTTGTTCATCTTGGACATGACGTTGTTGAGCTTTGCCAGTATGAATTTATTGCTTCAGGCCGGATTAATTCTTGTCGCAACACTGCTATTGTTATTTTCTAAATTGAGTTCTACCATCTTTAAGGCGCTGGGATTCAGCCTGTTTCTGATTTGCACCATGCTGATCATCCAAGGGTTATTTTACAGTTGGAATCAAACTGTGCTGTTTTCTGTGCTTGGGGTGTCGTTCTACAAAGAAGGCCTGATTTACGCCACCACTCTGGGTTGTCGAGTATTGGTGATTATTTTGACCAGTGGCTTTTTTATGGTGACCACGAGTATTTCAGAAAACGCGGCCTATTTGGAACAGTCCGGATTGTCTTATAAAACCGTCTACGTTCTGATGTCGGTGTGTTATATTTTGCCGGAAATGATGCGCAATATGCGGAAAATCCAGCAGGCACAAAAAGTTCGCGGAACCAATCCGCAAAAAACGTTGATTCAGAAATTAAAGTCAGTCCTGCCGGTTCTAATTCCATTGGTGATTAAGACCTTGGATCAATCGATGGCGCGGTCGATTTCTCTCCAACTGAGAGGTTTTGATAATCTCAACCGGACTGTCAGAACCTCCCAGCGCGTGTATCGCCTGTCGCGGACGCTGCACATTGGTCTGACTGGATTGGCAATTTTATTGATTGGGTGGAAGATATGGACGAAGATAAACGGATTGTAATTGAAAATTTGACCACCCGTTATCCGGGTACTGAGCAACCACAACTGCGTCAGATTAACGCGGAGGTTCATACCGGCCAGGTGGTTGGGATTATCGGGAATAGCCACTCCGGCAAATCGACATTGTGCCGTGTGCTGGCAGGGGTCATTCCCAAAATGGTGTCTGCTGAGATTGAGGGCGACTGGCACATGTTTGGCCAGCGAGTGTCCGACAATTGGCCCGTTTATAATGCCATGAATGGAGTTGTACTGCAAAATCCAGCTGGCCAACTAAGCGGGTTGGCAGACACGGTTGCCGATGAAATTGCCTTTGACTTGATTAATCAGGGAATGGCTGAAGGACTGATTCAAAAACGGGTTGAAGAAGTTGCCACGCAAATGGGGCTGATTGAACAGCTGAATTTGCGTCCCGAGAGCCTTTCCGGTGGTCAGATCCAGCGGTTGGCAATTGCCACGGCGATTGCGACTAACCCGGCTGTTTTGATTATGGATGATCCGACCAGTCAGATGGATCCCCTTGGCCGCCGACAATTTTTCCAATGGCTGGCCCAAGTCAAAGAGACGACTGTCTTCATTGTCACCAGTGAAATTGACGATTTGTGCGAAGTCGCCGACGTTGTATGGGTGCTGCACGAGGGTCAAATGGTAGCCCAGGGCAGGCCGGGTGAGGTGTTTAATCATTTGGCAGCTGACTGGCAGATTCCAGCCCCGACAATCCAGCAACTTGCTCAAAAAATGGATTGGCACTTGGCTGATGGCCGGTATCCGGTGAATGACGCTGAACTGAAGGAGGTTTGTTATGTCCACAATTGAACTGAACCACCTGACGTTCACTTATCCGGAACGGTCCTTTAGCTTGGATGTTGAAGACAAACTCTTCGCCGATCCGATGGTGGCGATTGTCGGCCAAAATGGTGCCGGCAAATCAACGCTCTTCAAATTATTGACGGGCTTGCTGACACCACAAACCGGTGTGATTAAGATCGATGGAGAAAATTTTAATGATCTTAAACCAGTTGAAAAGTTACTGAAGGTTGGGATTACTTTTCAGAATCCTGACGATCAGCTTTTTAACCCGACCGTTCAACGAGAGGTGGAGTGGAGTGTCGCGCAGGTCATGGATGACCACGACACGATTACGAGGCGGGCTTTAGCGGCTCTAAAAAGAGTTGGCTTGGATGATAAAACAGCTGAAAGTCCATATGACCTGTCATTGTCGGAACGCAAGCTGTTGAGCGTTGCCACAGTTTTGGCAGTGGATCCGGCGATTTATTTATTTGATGAGCCGATGATGTCGCTTGATTGGGAAAGCCGGCGCAAGTTGACCGCAATTTTCCATCAGTTGGCTGATTCGGGCCACCAAGTTGTGACCATCACCCATGACATGGATTGGGTCGCCGCCGAGTTTGAGTCGGTGTATGTTATGGAACACGGGAAGTTTGGCTTCGCCGGCAGTCCACGGGAATTGTTCAGCGATCACGAACTTGTCCAGAGAGTGGGATTACTACCACCGCGGATTATGGACATAGCGGAGTCGCTGGGTGATTCACAGACATATTTATCGGTTAATGATTATTACCAGAAAAATCGAGATGTATAGAAAAAGTCACCTCTGCGGGTTTTCCAGGTTGAAGGATTAACTTCAGCTTCTGGCAAGAACTCACATGGGTGACTTTTGTGTTTAATAACGTTTCATGATCATCGGGTGCTTCCTCAGATCACTTGGTTTGATTTTACTTTGTTTCATGGTCATAATCATATACCATTTCTTTTGGATCTTTTGTTTGACTAATACAAAATAGGTCTTCATAGGTCTTCGCATTTTTAGCGCCCATTAGGATCATCAGTATAATTTTCTGAATTAGGAGACTGTCCCGTCACTATTCGAACTTCGTCTCCCAACTTACGCTGTTCCCATTCATCCGCGAATCCTTTAAATCGCAATTCTGGAACTTTCTTTTTAACTGAATCATCTATTTTCGCCATAGTCCCCACCATTTTATTGGTTTTTCTTGATTTACCTTATCAACAGTCTGGTTGGTTGGTACCAATAGACCAAGGCGGCCAAGAAAGGCTACTAGTAACAATTAATAAATACAAGAGGTGGGCATGTTGCTCCACCTCTTTTTGTGATATACTAGAGTAGTTTTTGAGACCTTGTAGAAAAACTCTCATTTCAAAGAAGGAAAAGGAGAAAACATGGACATCTTTTTGAGGAGTATATCCGGTATCCTCGTCATCCTAGGCATGATTTTAGTGGGCTTTGTTATCGGTGAAAGAGGCTGGTTTGATGACAAGTCACGTGGCTTGATCGCAAAGCTAGTCACTCAAGTTGCTCTGCCCTGCTACATGCTCTACACCATCACACAGCGTTTCACAGCAGCTGACCTTCTAAAAATGTTGCCAGCATTGCGATTTCCTGCCCTGTCTATGGTCGTTTTGCTTGGCATCGCGACAGCAGTAGCCAGGATCTTTGCAGTGAGACAGGATCGCCGTGGCCTCTTTATTTCCATGTTTTTTAATTCCAATACCATTTTCGTGGGACTCCCCATTAACCAAGCCCTCTTCGGGGATGCCAGTATTCCCTATGTTTTGATCTATTACATGTGTAATACGACCTTTTTCTGGACCTTGGGGACCTACCTGATTCAGAGGGATGGTGAGGGAGAAGCTCAGTTTGATCTCAAAACGAGTCTGAAAAAAGTCTTTTCTCCCCCGCTGATGGGCTTTCTCTTAGGACTAGTCCTGGTGATGTTGCAGATAAAGTTGCCGGCCTTTCTAGCCAGTGATTTGCAGTACCTGGGCAATTTAACAACCCCCTTATCCATGATATTCATCGGTTTGTCGGTATCTCATGTAGGCGTGAAGCAATTGATTCTGGGAAAAGATCAGCTACTAATTCTGTTAGGACGCTTCGTGGTTGCCCCTCTCTTGATGGCGACCATTGTCTACTGGGCTCCTCTTCCAAGTTTGATGAAGCAAGTCTTTATCATTCAGTCCGCTATGCCAGTGATGACCAATGCCCCGGTCGTTGCCAGACTCTACGGAGCTGATAGTGACTATGCAGCCGTCATGGTGACAGAAACGACCCTTGCAACCATGGTGGTGATTCCTATTCTCATGCTGTTGATGGCATAATAAATAGAAACTACAAAAGCTCAAGTTTTTTGAAAACCTGAGCTTTTCTTATATGAGAGCTAATAAAATTGTAATCACCAGAGCGATGCCCATCCGAATCAGGTGGTGGACTGGGTGGAAGTTTCCTTTGTGTTTTCCATTCCAATAGGCTCCGTAGCAAATCAAACCACATCCGATCAGCCAAAGGGCTAGAGAGACAATCGGTAAAAAGAAGTAGAGGATGAGAGATAAGGTCGCAAGGCTACTTCCGATGAGGAGAAATGTATTTCCTAAAGTGTGATTTCCCTTTTTAAATTCTGAAAGGGAGGCCAATAAGTGAAGAAGAACAAAAGCAAGGGCAAAGAAGGCTGTAAAAAAGCCGAGAAGAATGGGGAAGAACATAGGGTTTCCTTTCTAAGATATGATTGCCTGAGTACTATTTTTTATGACTGATTTTATGAAGAATCATAAATGATACTACAAGATTTAAAATAATAACCAATAAGGTAAAAAGAGAGTAACCATAAAGTTTAATTGGAAATTCATTTTTGAGATTGCAAAGAGCAAACAAACTTGTTAAAATGCCCGTTAACAACCCAGGCACATATTTTCGAATAACGACTGTCTGAATCAGATGTCCGAACACATGGTAGATATAAGCGATTATGATGCTTGCGTAAATGCTATAGTTATTAAACTGGTAACTAAGATATAGCGACGTCATTAGGATGAGAAATTGTTCCAAGACAATAAAGTTGAAAGCAAAAGGAGTGTAATAAGTTAGGATTCGATTGTTTGGATACTGGATTGATATTTTTTTGACAAAGGATGGCATCCAAACGATTTCTTCGAGTTCGTGAAGCATGAAGAGTGATGGAAATAGAAAGTAAAATTGTACGCTGGTCATTGAAAATACTCCCTTCTAGTTCGACCCCACTTTTAAAATCTCCAAATAAAACTGGGTCACTTCTTGTTCGGTGTAGGACTTGCCTTTTTTCAACCACCAGCTGAGGGTTTCAATGAAGTTAGTAACGACAAGGTGCTTGAGATAAGAATGAGGAATAGTAGGATGAGTCTTGATCAGTTCATCAGCCACCATTGGATAGACATCATGTTCTAGCTCTTTTCGCAGTTGCCGGATAAAATAATCATTTTTAGAGAGCAAGAGACTGGTCACATGGTCTTGATTTTTTTTGAAATGCTGGAAGATATGGGCTAGGTAGTCTTGTGGAGAGAGGTGTTCAGCACGCTCAAAGAGATGGTGAAAGAGCTTTTGACAGAGTTCATCTAGCAATAATTCCTTACTTTCGTAATGGCTGTAAAAGGTTGATCGCCCCACATCGGCTAAGTCAATGATTTCCTGAACCGTGATGGCCTCGTAGTCTTTTTGGTTGAGTAATTGTAAAAAAGCTTGATAGATAGCTTTTCGAGTTTTGGTGATGCGACGATCCTGTGCTGTCATATGGACACTTAGAACAAACTGTTCAGTAACGGACACCCTAAACAGTTTGCTCCTATCCTTTCTGTTGTGAATGTTAGATAATGATAATGAACATGATGTTCATGAATCTATTATAACAAAGGATTAAGGATTATGAAGACAAAACATGCGGTCTGGATCGCTTTTTTCTTGAATTTGAGTTATGCCATTGTTGAGTTTATTGCAGGAGGGATTTTTGGATCCAGCGCTGTCCTTGCGGATTCGGTCCATGACTTGGGAGATGCGATTGCTATTGGGATCTCCGCCTTTTTGGAGAGTATTTCCAATCGTGAAGAAGACAGCCACTATACCTTGGGCTACAAGCGCTTTAGCCTTTTAGGGGCCATGGTAACAGCTGTGATTCTCATGACAGGGTCCGTTCTGGTTATTTTGGAAAATATAACGAAACTCTTTCACCCACAACCTGTCAATGATGAGGGCATCCTCTGGCTTGGAATCATAGCTGTCAGCATCAATGTGCTAGCGAGTCTTGTCATTCGCAAAGGGCAAACCAAGAACGAATCCATTCTCAGCCTGCATTTTCTTGAAGATACCTTAGGTTGGGTGGCTGTCATCTTAATGGCCATTGTTCTCCGATTTACCGACTGGTACATCCTAGATCCACTCTTATCTCTTGCTATTTCCATCTTTATTCTGTCCAAAGCCATTCCACGTTTTTGGAGCACGCTCAGGATTTTCCTGGATGCCGTGCCAGAAGGAGTGGATATCCAGCAAGTCAAGAGTGATTTGGAGCAGTTGGAGCATGTGGCTAGTATCAATCAGCTTAATCTCTGGACCATGGATGGTTTGGAAAAGAACGCCATTGTCCATGTTTGTCTAGAGCATGTCAACCACATGGAGGTCTGTAAAGAGTCTATTCGTACCTTGCTCAAAGATTGTGGCTTTCAAAATGTTACTATTGAGGTCGATGAAGACCTGGCAACCCACCGAGCCCATAAGCGCAATATCGAAGAGTTGGAAGTGAATCAAAGTCATGGACATATTCATCACCATCATTAATGACGAGTTGGTACGAGCAGAAGCCTAAGAAAAAGTGTATACTGTAGGTAAGTAAGCAATAGAAAGTAGGTTGTTCCTATGAAGAAAACAGTTTATACAAAAGCTGGGCAAGTGGGTCTAGTAGAAGTTGAACGTCCGCAAATCGAAGCGCCGGATGATGTTATTCTCCGCATCGTCCGCACATGTGTCTGTGGATCCGATCTCTGGAGCTACCGTAATCCAGATATTGAAGCAGGGCATCAAAATAGTGGCCACGAAGCCATTGGGATTGTCGAAGAAATCGGAGAAGCTATTACAACGGTCAAACCAGGAGACTTTGTCATCGCACCTTTCACCCATGGTTGTGGGGAGTGTGATGCCTGTCGTGCTGGCTACGATGGGACGTGTGACCGTCATATCGGCACCAACTGGTCTGATGGGGTGCAAGCGGAGTACATGCGCTTCGAATACGCCAACTGGGCCCTTGTCAAAATTCCAGGGCAACCATCAGATTATACAGAAGCCATGCTCAAATCTTTCTTGACGCTGGCAGATGTCATGCCGACGGGCTACCATGCGGCGCGTGTAGCAGACGTGAAGCCTGGTGACAAAGTAGTGGTCATCGGGGACGGTGCCGTTGGTCAATGTGCAGTGATCGCAGCTAAGATGCGGGGAGCGTCACAAATTGTCCTCATGAGTCGCCACGAAGACCGCCAACAGATGGCTTTGGAATTTGGTGCGACAGCAGTCGTAGCGGAGCGTGGTGAAGAAGGCATTGCCAAGGTCCGTGAAATCCTTGGTGGCGGAGCAGATGCGGCCCTTGAATGTGTCGGTACCGCAGCAGCTGTTGATCAAGCCCTTGGGGTGCTTCATAATGGTGGGCGTTTAGGTTTTGTCGGTGTCCCTCATTACAATAATCGTGCCCTTGGTTCGACCTTTGCCCAAAACATTTCGGTGGCAGGTGGGGCAGCCTCTGTTACTACCTATGACAAGCAGTTCTTGCTCAAGGCTGTACTTGATGGCGACATCAACCCAGGTCGCGTCTTTACTCATAGCTATAGCTTGGATGAGATTGATCAAGCCTATAAAGATATGGATGAACGTAAGACGATTAAGGCTATGATTGTACTGGACTAACGAAAAAATTCTAGTAGAAAATATCTACTAGAATTTTTTAATACAATTCCCAATCCGGACTTGAAAATTTCTTGGTTCGGGTCATATAAAAATGGATAAAGTGAACTTCCATTGCTAAAGTCATCACGGTTGCGATGGTAATGACAATGGTTGGATTGGCTGAGAAAAGAAGGGAGAGAACCAGTCCGATAAGGAACATCCCTGCTTGCAAACCATAATAGAGCTTGTCATACTTGAGGTGACTCTTGTTAAAATAGCCATTTGCAAGGATAGCAGCTTGAAAGAGGCCGATACCCGTATAGAAGAAGCCAGTCGCAAAATGGTGATGGACTTCTGGATTGACCAAGAAACTCATAGACACAGTCACCATAATCAAGCCGATGAAAATTGGATAGTGACTATAAATTAGGAAGATTCCCTTATTCTTTCCTTCTTCATCAATGGCATGGTCAAACTTACCAAAGTAATTCATAAAGAGGTTGACCATGATGATAAAGTAAAGGATAGAGTGGATAGAGAAATTTTCAAGTGTAAAAAAATCTGCAAGGCCCATAATCATCTCACCAAAAGTGATGATAACTAAAAGCGAGATGCGTTCAATCAGGTGGGGGAGATTAATCTGAAAAAGACTTGTATGTCGAGTTAAGATAATAGGCATGACGAAGGTCAAGAGAATCCCTAGCATATAGACATAGATACCAAAATCTATCGGAAGAAGTGCAGCTATGTAGATAGCCAAGGTCCTGAGCCCTGTCATCCAAAGAAAGCCCTTGATACTTTTTCGATTGGCTGGAGTAGTAGACTTACGCAAATACTCTACTAAGTATTGGAGAAATAGGGTTAAGGTCAGGGTTCCCACTGTCCAGCAGAAGGTATGAAAGTAGCTCTGCCAGTCATTGGTAATCATGTTTGAGATTAAGAGCAACATTGCCATATTGATGAACATGACGGTCATATTGAAAAGGGAATTCTTTCCATAGCGGTTGGTATAGACGGTCTGAATCATCCAAGAATTGACCAAAACCAGAAGTGTCATCAGGAAACCAAAGATGGCATCTAATGATAAGACTCCATGGTGAAGATGATGGATAAGGGCAGTGGTTTTGGAAATAGCGTAAACAAAGACCAGATCATAAAAGAGTTCACTATACTCAACCCGTTTGTGTTTGATAAGATTTGACATGGGTTATCCTTTCTGCGATGTTTGAACAATTTATTATATCAGAAAAATGACAGTATATGATGGAAGGAAGGGGAGTAGACCAATCAATTTCATTGTGACGCAAATTGTCATTACATGACAACAGTTGATGTAGCCTATTTACTAGGATACTCCGAAGTGTCTTCCTTCTCACGAGCCTTTAAAAAATGGACCGGACAGACTATTTCAGAGTATCGCGAGTAGATGCAGACAGAAGCTTAACAGCAGAAATTTCCATTATCAACACCAGATGTATTCATCTGGTGTTTTTATCTTTCTGAAAAAAATGAAATTTTCTACTTGACAAGTGAGTGTTCACTCACTATAATAGATTTATCATTAAAAAGTGAGTGAACACTCACCTGGGAGGAAGTAAATGAAAACATTGCTACATTTACAAGATTTACAAAAATCTTTTGGTCAACAACTTGTGTTAAACCACGTTGGTTTTGAATTACAGTCTGGGGAAATCATTGGTCTAATCGGTCCTTCTGGTGCTGGTAAATCAACCATGATAAAAACCATGTTAGGAATGGAAAAGGCAGATAGCGGTATCGCTTTAGTCTTAGACCATACCATGCCCAATCGTCATATTCTGGGAGATATTGGCTATATGGCCCAGTCTGATGCTTTATATGAGGCTTTGTCAGGACAAGAAAATTTGGAATTTTTCGGTCAGCTAAAAGGCCTTTCCAAAAAAGACTTAAAGGATGAAATTGCCCATGTGGCTCAGGTGGTAGATTTAACAGAGCACTTAAATAAGGCTGTGTCTGGTTATTCCGGAGGCATGAAACGACGCTTGTCGCTGGCGATTGCGCTTTTAGGAAATCCTCAACTCCTGATTTTGGACGAACCGACAGTTGGAATCGATCCTTCTCTTCGAAAGAAAATCTGGAAGGAATTAATTACTCTTAGAGACAAGGGTGTAGGAATTTTGGTTACCACCCATGTCATGGATGAGGCAGAGCTGACAGATAAGGTTGGCCTCTTGTTAGGTGGAAACATCATTGCCTTTGATACACCAAAAAATCTCAAGGAAAGTTATGGTGTTTCAAGTATTGAAGAAGTCTTTTTGAAAGCGGAAGGAGAATAAGATGAGAACCCTTGCCATTGCAAAAAAGTTATCAAAGAATTGCTTCGTGACAAACGAACCCTTGCCATGATGTTTGTGGCTCCGGTCTTTATCATGTGGTTGATGAACCTCATGTTTTCGGCTAGTACAACCGTGAACATCAAGCTAGCAACGCAGGATCTACCAACTAGTTTGGTAAAGAAAATGGATGATCTGGACCATGTCAATGTGAAAACATACAAAGACATGGAGCAAGCCAAAGAAGACTTGGCTGATGAGAAAGTCGACGCCGTCATTTCTTATAAAGACGGGGAGTATCAGGTAGATTATGCCAATACAGATGCTTCGAAAACTGCTATGACCCGTCAAGTATTGCGGACCAGTATCGCCAGTGAAGGCACCAATCAACTATTAACTCGTGTTAAACAGGCCCTTCCTCAATTGAAACTCGATGCAAAATCACCAGAAATTAAGGAATCTTATGAGTATGGGAATGAAGATACAGGTTTCTTTGCCAAAATGATTCCAGTCTTGATTGGATTTGTCGTCTTCTTCTTTGTCTTCTTGATTTCAGGGATGGCGCTGTTGAAAGAACGCACCAGCGGGACCCTAGATCGCTTATTAGCCACTCCGGTCAAACGTTCTGAAATCGTCTATGGTTACATGATGTCTTATGGAATCATAGCTATTCTTCAAACAGCAGTTGTTGTTTTAGCAGCTATTTGGTTGTTGAATATTGAAGTTGTCGGAAGTTTATTAAATGTTATAATAGTTAATGTGGTATTGGCTCTTGTAGCACTCGCCTTCGGAATTCTCTTGTCCACCTTGGCCAAATCAGAATTTCAAATGATGCAATTTATTCCTCTTGTGATTATGCCGCAGCTCTTTTTCTCAGGAATCATTCCTCTTGGTTCAATGGGAGAGTGGGCAAAAACAATTGGGAAATTCTTGCCTTTGACCTACTCAGGTGATGCCATGAGTCAGATTATTCTTTACGGACGTAACCTTGGGGATATTTTGCCAAATATCGGTGTTTTACTGCTTTTCCTTGTCGCTTTGACAATGCTGAATATTTTCGGATTGCGTCGGTATCGTAAGGTATAAAAATAAAAAGGATGTGAGGATGGACATGAACGAGAGTATTTTTGAGTCGTTTGAAGCTTATCTAGAGGGAGCAGACTATCCCAAAGGAAAGAAGAAAATTATGCAGGCAGCCGTCGATTTGATCTCGACCAAGGGTTATAATGGGACTTCAACTCTTCAAATTGCGGAGCATGCCGGGCTTAGCCAAGCCACACTCTTCAAGTATTTCCAGACCAAAGATGAGTTGCTGACGGCTATTTTACATTCGATCCTTCCTAGTCTTCTGGGAAATTTTCTGGATCAACTCTTAAATTTTCAAACAACAGAGGAAAAAATTCACTATTTCGTTTATGACCGAATGAACTACCTCAAAACCAATCAAGCTCTCTTAAAAATCGTGTTACAGGAGATATTTTCGAATGAAAAGATCAAGCAGGAGCAAGAACATATTTGGAGTTTCATTCAGGGTAGAATTGGTGACCTCCTTCAAGAACTGAAAGCGGACCCTCGCATCAATCCTGATCTGACTATTTCCCAATTCCTGCGTATTCTGATTGGCCCGCTGCTTGCCTATTTTGGTCAGCTCTATATTCTTGGAACTAATGGGCAAGTGACCGATGAAGATCTTTCCTTGGTCGAAAAGCAAATCTTAGGTGGCTTGTGGAAATAGGGGGATCTGATAGAAACAAACCAAAAAACCATATTCCATTTCAATGGGAATATGGTTTTTTACAACTTTTATTTCAAATTCGACATCACTTGTTTCTTGGTGAAGGTGCGCTCTTGTTTATTAGCTAAGGCCTTAATGCGCGCATCAAGGAGAATAGCGCGACCTTCGGCACTTCGGGTATAGACGAGGTCATACTTACCCAGGCTCTTTCGGATTTGCGCCACAAAGGCTTGGGCATCTTCTTTTCGTTTGTCAAAGAGGCTTGGTACAGCGAAATATTCTGTCTGATCAGATACCTTTTCTTGTGCTTTTAGGATGTAACGTTGATTTTCAATGGGTGCAAAAAATTCGATCATGGTTTGCGAAAAGAGTTCTTTCTCCCGCATGGTTCCGCCCTTCAAATAAATCAACGTGTGGATGGCATCCTTTCTGTCTCGTACAACTTGGATGCGGCTCTCCTGGGTTTGAATCTGTCCAGAAGCTAATAAGGCTTGACGGACAGCCTCTCCAAATACTTCCATACGTTTGTAAGGGCTTTTATAGAGATAGTAGCGCAGCCAAGCAAGGAGTGCGAGGACAGCTAAGAAGAAGAGAAAAATCAGAGAAGCTGTATTCCTTCCTCCTCTATATGAATAGTAAATGAGATCGGCGAAAGCATCGGTCAAAGTGCAGGCCGTTAGCCATCGAGCCAGCTTTCTAGCATCAAAAAATAGGGCGAGAGGCAGGAAGTGTTTATCCACTTGGACCTCGTTTGCAATCTCCATATTCTCCAGAATCGGAAGGGCTTTTTGCCAGCCATCCCGGAGTTCTTGACGATGGGTGGAGCGCTCTAAGGTTTCTTCATTGAGTTTTTGCAAGTGTTTTTTGGTATAGCGGATATTGTCAAAGGCTAGACGTTCGATGCCGGATTCGATGAAGGGTTCCTTGTAATGGAGACCTAAAAATTGCTTCATTCGTCTTTCTAAGAGCTCCAGATCAGGACTATATTCTTTCAGCTGATCAGTGATGGCCTCGATCTCTTCTTTTTCAAGATCGGACTTTTCATACCATTTCTTTAGGGAAAGATTGATGGAGACCAGGTGCCAGATGTTACTGGTCTTGTCTGGATCCTCAGGCCACACTCGGATGGCACGACCTCGCATTTGGTTGCTGAGCATAAAGCTGCCGACAAAGCTCGCTAGGATCAGGGAATTGACGCAGGGAGCATCCCAGCCTTCTCCTAGAAGAGACTTGGTTCCAATAACAACCTGGATGAGGCCCTCTTGAAAGAGCTGGGTCACAGCTGTCACCAAATCATGTTGAGAACCGACCAAACGAACCTTGAGAAAGTCATCAGGAGATAATTGGCCAACACTTTGATAAGTCAGTCTATTCCCTCCTAGCAGCTCCTCTAGTCTTGGCTTAGCGATCGTAGGGATGATGACGATGCTACCGGTCAATACAGCGATGGCAGGAGGAGTTGCTTGCTCTATGCTTTCCCTGCGAATGGATTCGAAATAAGAGAGCACTCCCAATTGAGTAAATTGGGCGTCTTTATCTCCGAGATGAACTTCGAAATCTTGACGAATATAGTCTGTTAGGACCAGTTGGCGCAGTCGGCTTCCAAGAGCCTGGTATTCGGCCTTGAAAATCTCTCGAACCGCATTGAGTTTTCCGAGGGATTGGTTGAGTAGAAGGTCTTGTTTTTTGTTGCGGACTAGTTTAACTTGTTTTCGATCGATCAAGCTGGCTGCTTTTAATTCATGAAGCAGTTGCTTCTCGTATTCCTCAGGTAGATTGTACCAGTGAGGCACCTGAAAGAGCAGACCTTGCAGGAGAATTTCAAGCCAGTCCAGGGTGAAAGCAGGTAGTTTCTTGGCTCCTAAAAGGTCCTGGAAACGTTTGGGAAAGTCAATTCCCTTGCTTCGAAGAAAGATCAGGGTAGCAGAGAGATACTTAGGCTCATTGAGCAATTCATCATTGCTGATCTGACCAGATAAGGCCTGGCAGGTTTGAAGGTGTTGGCAAAAGAGGGGATCGGAAGTCAGTTGCTGCAAGAGAGCATTCTTTTGTTGGCTAA
The DNA here is from genome assembly GCF_001812015.1 of Streptococcus sp. HMSC073D05. NCBI lineage: Bacteria > Bacillati > Bacillota > Bacilli > Lactobacillales > Streptococcaceae > Streptococcus > Streptococcus sp. HMSC073D05. Next base: position 104,612 of record NZ_KV807481.1, on the reverse strand, counting down.
AAGCATCCAATTGCTCTTGCTCTTCCTTGGTTGGAAAGGCAAAGTAGACATAGTCTTGGTGAGGACAAAGGGTGTCTTCCTTGACCAATTCGGGAACCGTAATCTCCTCATCAATCTCACCACACATGCGGATATAGCGATCCCAAAGGGCAGGATCCCCTTCATAGGGTGGGGTGGCGGTAAGGGAGATCATCTTTAAGTCTGGGAAGGCCTGACGAAAGGCTTCCAAACTCTTCCACCATTCATTGCGCAAGTGGTGGCACTCATCTAAACAAAGGGTCCCGAGTGAGATGGCTTTGAAAGTAGTAAAGATATCAAAGCCTTTGAAATCAAATGTTTCAATCTCTGCCTGGTCATCGGTATCCTCAGCTTGTGATTGACCGACGACTTGGTTCATGGCGCTGTGTAGGGCCTGATAGGTAGCCACTGTAATCAGCTTAGGATGTTTTAAGTCTTGTGAAATCAGTTGTTCTGCTTGGCTTTCATCACTCAGGAATGCCTGGATAATCCGGTCCACCCATTGCTGACGAATGGTGACAGTAGGAGCTAAGATCAGGGTTGGCTGACCAAAGCGCCGGATAAATTCGATACCCAGGGTTGTTTTCCCAGAGCCAGGCGCTGCTACCAAATGCAGATGGCCATCCGCCATAAAAGCGTCACTCTTATCGAGAACGCGTTTTTGATAGTGTCTCCATTGGCCTGTAAAGGCTAGTTCTTGTAACATTGGTTTCCTCCCTTGTACTGTCCCCATTATATCATAGCGGAGGACAAGAATCTCTTGGTAGAAGTTGAAGATTTCCGCTTTCTAATGAAAATAGCAAATGGGAAATTTTGAGTGATAAAAAGCCCAATCAACGGATTAGGCTTTTCATGTTAGTCTTTCTTTGTTTTACGAGAGAGGCCAAAGGCAGCACTCATGCTAAGAAGACCAAGGCCAAGAGTTGTCAAGGCAATTGAGGTCTTGCTTCCTGTATTTGGAAGACTTGCTTCTTTTTGAGGAAGAGCTGCAGGTGCGATATAGACTGCGGTTTTGGCAGGCTCGTTTTTAGCTGGTGTGAATACTGTCGGTTTCGCAGGTGTTACAACAGCCGGTTTTTGAGGAGTAGGAGTCGGTGTTACAGGCGTTTGGATGCTAGGTGTTTGTGGTTTTGCTTTCGCCACGCGATGAGTTTTTGAAATCAACTCATATTTGTCTGTTTGTACCTTGAAGACACGACCTTTTTGGACGGTTTCAACGACTTTATTGGCAAATTGAACGTTCAACAAGTCAGCAAAGTTTTTGTCGATATCTAAGTAGAGACCATTTGTTCCATTGACCAATGGAGCAAAGTCTTTTTTAATATATGAATATGTTTTACCAACTACGGTCAAAGAGATACCTGCATCTTGAAGAGCCTTCAGTGTTGCTTCTTTGGTTGGTGTATCTTTTGTAAGATCAATGTCCTCGTCTGTGATCAAGAAAGCAAAGCGGTGGTTATTTGCTCCAGTCCCCCAGTTGTAGTCCCCTGAAGTGGCAATATGGTGCAATGGAACAGTAGCATTTTCATAACCACCGTAGGTTTTGATTGCTTTTAAAGCAGAAATAAAGCTTTCTGGATCATTTGTGAATTTTGATCCATTAAAATCATGGTAGTTGGTATGCTTTGAGTCTTCATAATCAACCAATCCCAAGCGTGCTTGGATATTTTTTGCAGATAAATTACGGACGAAGGTCTCAACATTTTTCATCGTATCATTGATGTGGGAATCCATTGAGAACGATTTATCAATGACAAAGACGATGTCTGATGTTCCTTGGACTTCTTTTTTATTGACCACATCTGCTTCTTTTGTCACTTCGACTACAGTTGTTTTATTAACTGTTTCAGTTGTTGTCTCAGTGTAGTCAGCTGTTTCTTTGGTTGATGTAGCTGTCTTGGTAGATGACACTGGTTTTGAAGTGCCAACAGGTGTGTCTTGATCGGATAAGCTAGTCGTTTTGATGGTTGCTGTTGAAGTAGTGGTTGTGTCTGCGCCGTCTGTTTTAGCAGATGGGCCAGTTTTCTTGACGTCCACAGCGATGACATCTCCAGCTTTTGCTTTATCAGCGGGAACAACTGGTGTATTGGCTTTGGCGTTAATTTCTTCTGTTGCAGCGGTGATAGGTGATTTTGTGGCTGTAGTAGCTGCAGGAGCGGCTTGGGTTGTGCTAGGTGCAAAGTCATCAGCAGAAGCGATAGTCGTTCCTGTGAAGACCGTTCCTAAAACAACGGAAGCTAAAGTTAAAGTTTGTTTACGTGAAATAGTATATTTTTTCAAAATACGTCCCCTTTTTAATAAACTTTTTTCTATCATACAGGTTTTTGAAAAACTTGTCAACGGTATAATAATCAAGGGTTTTGTTGGTTTTTATATCCCTAATTATTGATAAAAAACCAAGCGGGAGAAATATGCATAAAATAGATTTAATATACAAAATGTATAAAAAGAAATAGGATTCCTACAAATTTGCAGGAATCCTTATTTTATCGGCATTTCTACTATATTTTTTATCCGTAAAAAATACTAGCTAGTCACTTTATTTATGTTTCTAAATCAACACATAGGTTTCAACCGCTTGTCCAGCCCCGTTTTCATTGTTGGTTTTTGTTACGACAGTCGCTCCGTCTTTTACTTCTTGTGGAGCATTGCCCATAGCGACCCCGATGCCTGCTTTTTTGAGCATAGGGAGGTCGTTGAAGTTGTCTCCCATGGTGAGGACTTCTTCTAAGCTCATGTGGTAGTAGTTAGCGAGCTCAACCAGAGCATCTTCTTTGGAAACGTTCTTAGCTGTGACTTCTAGGTAGTTGGCTTTGGAGAGATAAAAGGCGGTAGAAGGGAAGTCGTCGGCAGAAATAGTGCGATAGAGAGCTTGGATCTCTTCTGGCTCTCCAATTAAGAGCAATTTGTGGAGAGGCTTTGTCGGATCCAGCAAAGGATCCAATAGGGGGAGAATGAGAGGTTTTTCTCCTGTAATCCGGGCCTCCTCTTGACTCCATTGGTCAAGGCGGTCGGTCATCCAGTCTTTTCCGCTATAGAGGTTGATCGAAACCTGAGGAAAGTGTTGGTTGGCCCAGTCGATAAAGTTCCGGGCCTCCGTCTTGTCCAAAGGATGCTCGAAAAGAACCTGCTCTCCCTTTTGGATCAAGGCACCATTGTAGCAAGCCATGGGGCACTCTTCTATACCGAGTTCTCTGGCAATGGGAGCCATCCCTTTTGGAGAGCGAGCAGAGGCCAGTACGAAAGGAATGGTTTCGCGTTTTAAATCCGGGATCAATGCTGCCAACTGTGGATCGATCTGATGGTGATCATTTAAGATGGTACCATCGATGTCGCTGATGATGAGACGAATGTGAGACATAATGAGGACCTCCTAATAGAGAATAGTGGTTTCACTGCCGATTTGTTTAAGGATGTCAGGGCTTGGTTTTTGATCAGTAATCCAATAGTCAAATTGCTGGAGACGAGCGAGATAGTAGTTAGCATGTTGGTGGAACTTGGCACTTTCTGCCACCAGCACCTTGGTACGAGTCCGTTCAAAAACGAGAGACTTGACTGCAACGTCTTCAGCATCCTCAAAGGTGACTTCGCCATTGGCTAAGCTACTCGCTCCAAAAAAAGCAAGATCAAAGCGAAGATTGTCCAGTATGTGTGCTTGATTCGCATCATAGTAGAAGCGGTTTTTAGGGTAGAATTTCCCGCCTAAGAGATGAACGTCAACCTGGGAATGGCTACTGAGCTGGATGGCATTGTCAAGGGAATGCGAATAGACCGTGACTTCCTTATTCAGCATGCCAGCAAGCAGGGTCATCGAGGTGGAAACGTCGAGAAAAATCACTTGTCCATCTTGGATCAATTGCAGGGCCTTTTGAGCCATGGTAGTCTTTTCCTTGTTGGCTTTCTGACTGCGGTCTAGGTAAGAAGGGCCGGGTTCTTTGTTTAAGGGGAGAAGCCCACCATGGGTCCTACGGACTAGCTGGCGTTGGCTCAGAAGGGCAAAGTCTCTGCGGATAGTATCTTTTGAGACCTTGAAATAATCGACCATTTCTTTAGCGGATAGCTGTTTTCGCTCTTCTAAAAGTTCTAGGATTTTTTCAAGCCGTTGTTCCTGGTACATGAATTCGCTCCTTATTGCTGTTCTTGTCTTTATTGTACATCATTTTGTAAGCGAGTGCAAGTTTTCTTGAGGGTATTTAAGTATTTATGATCTTTTTCTTAGAAAACCTTATTACTGACGTTTGTTTTAAAGGGGAAATTCTGCTATAATATGTCAAAATAACGTGGAGGTTTCCTTATGGCCAGTGAATATGAAAAAATGATTGCAGGTGACTATTATAGACCTGCGGACCCTGAATTACGGGCTTTAGCCAAAGCTTCTCGGGAGAAGCAGGAAGCCTTTAATCAAGAGGTGGACCCTAAAAAAGGAGCGGCCATCATCAAAGAGTGGTTTGGCTCTACTGGCGACAACTTCTATCTCAATCGTCAGGTTCTTGTGGATTACGGCGTCAACATCCATTTGGGAGAGCATTTCTATGCCAATTACAATTTGACCATGTTGGATATTTGTCCCATTACGATTGGAAAGAATGCCATGATTGGTCCTAATTGCCAATTTTTGACCCCCTTACACCCGCTGGATCCAGATGAGCGCAACTCGGGTCTTGAGTACGGAGCTCCGATTACGATAGGAGACAATTTCTGGGCAGGAGGAGGGGTCACCATCCTTCCTGGTGTCACGCTGGGTGATAATGTGGTCGCTGGCGCTGGGGCAGTCGTAACCAAGTCTTTTGGAGACAATGTGGTCCTTGCAGGAAACCCAGCCCGTGTCATCAAAGAAATACCCGTTAAAAAGGAGAAGGGATGATCCATAAACATGAAATTCCTATTTTAGAGTTTGACGACAACCCACAGGCAGTCCTGATGCCGACCCATGAGGGGTTAGACCTGCACCTGCCTGAAAAATGCGTTTATGCTTTCTTAGCGGATGAGATTGACCGCTTTGCCAAAACTGTTGGAGCTGAGCAAGTGGCTACCTTTGTCTCAGCTACCAAGGCTTATCCAGTCTATGTTCTGAAGCACCAAGGGGAGGAAGTCTGCTTGGCACAAGCGCCAGTTGGATCTGCAGCTGCTGCCCAATTCATGGATTGGTTGATTGGCTATGGGGTGAAGAAGATCATTTCCTCGGGTAGCTGTGGCGTCTTGGTAGATATAGAAGAAAATGCCTTTTTGATCCCGACCAAGGCCTTGCGAGATGAGGGAGCTAGTTACCATTATGTAGCGCCTTCTCGTTATATCGAAGTGGACAGTCGTGCACTGACCGCCATCGAAACTGTCTTGAAAGGAAAAGATATTCCTTATCAAGAGGTCATGACCTGGTCGACGGACGGTTTTTATAGAGAAACACCTGACAAGGTGGCCTATCGCATTGAAGAAGGGTGTCGTGTTGTGGAGATGGAGTGTGCCTCACTTGCAGCGGTCGCCCAGCTTCGTGATGCAGTTTGGGGCTTGCTCCTATTTACCGCAGATTCTCTTGCAGACCTGGAAAATTATGACCAGCGTGACTGGGGTGCTGAAGCTTTTGAGAAGGCCCTAGAATTGTGCCTAGAGATGGTTCATCACTTGTAGGTCTTTTCACTTTTTATGATACAATGAAGCTATGTTAGTCAAATTATTTTTTAAACAATGGCAGGCCAAAATTAAAAGCCTGTCTCCGGCAAGGCGAATATTTCTCAGCTTTGCCTTAGTTATCCTGGTGGGCTCGCTCTTATTGAGTCTGCCTTTTGTCCAGCAAGCGAGCTCAAAAGCAGGCTATATCGACCACCTCTTTACAGCGGTCTCCATGGTCTGTGTGACGGGGCTCTTTACCCAGTCGGTGGCTTCGACCTATAATGGTTTGGGACAATTGATCTGTATGCTCTTGATCCAGATCGGAGGCTTAGGGATCTTGACCTTTATCGGTCTCTTCTTTATGGAAGGTCGCCAAAAACTTAGTTACAAGGACCGGCAGACCATTCGAGACAGTTTTAGTTTTAGCAATAACCAGAGCTTGGCCCGTTTTGTCCGCTCCATCTTTATTACCACCTTTACCATCGAAGGAGTGGGGGCCTTGCTCCTCATGACCCGCTTTATCCCTCGCTTTGGCTGGGGGCATGGGATCTTTAACTCCATCTTTGTTGCGGTCTCGGCCTTTTGTAATGCGGGCTTTGATAATTTTGGAGGTGATAGTATGATGAGCTTCCAGACCGATTGGTTGGTCAATCTGACCTTGTCTGCCCTTATTATTACTGGGGGCTTGGGCTTCATGGTCTGGTTTGACCTAGCCACCAAGGCCCGCAATCAATCAGGACGGCGGACTCTTCGCTTCCATACCAAGGTGGTTCTCTGGTTAACAGCTGCGATCCTTCTCTTTGGGACAGTGACTAGTCTTTTGACCGAGTTTAATAATCCAGCAACGATTGGGTCCCTTCCATTAGGAGAGAAGATCTTGGTCAGCTTCTTCCAAACTGTCAGTATGCGGACAGCTGGTTTTGCTTCGCTAGATTATACAGCAGTCCGGCCAGTAACGCTCTTTATCTATCTCTTACAGATGTTCCTAGGAGGAGCACCAGGTGGGACAGCAGGGGGGATGAAGATCACCACCTTCTTGGTGCTGATTCTCTTAGCGCGCAAAGAGTTGCTCGGCTTGCCACATACCAACCTGGGAAAGCGCACCATCGCACCAGACTTGGTCCAACGCTCTTTGGGGACAGCGGTAATCTTCCAGTTGACCTTTCTTCTTGGTCTCTTTGGCCTTTGTCTCGTGACTCCGGATGGCCAACGATTTCTGTATCTGGTCTTTGAGGTGGTGTCGGCTCTAGCGACAGTAGGTGTGACGGCTAATGTGACCTCAACCTTAAATGGAGCGGGACTTGGCATCATCATGGTCCTCATGTTTATCGGTCGGATAGGTCCCCTGACCCTCATGGTCAGCTTGAACAATTACAAAGCCAAGAAGGCAGACGCCTTGCAGTATGCCAAGGCAGACATCATTATCGGATAGGAGAGACTTATGGCAAATCGAACCATTGGAATTCTGGGCTTAGGGATTTTTGGACAGAGTGTCTTAAAAACCCTGCAGGACCAGGATGTGGATATCATCGCAATTGACGATCACGAAGATGTGATCAACCAGTATGAATCTATGATTACAACTGGAATTGTTGGAGACATTACGGAAATGGACCTCTTGGATGCGGCAGATATTGGGAACTGTGACACAGTCGTGATTGCGACAGGTGAAAACCTGGAGTCCAGTGTCCTAGCTGTCATGCACTGTAAGGCATTGGGCGTCGAGCACGTCATTGCCAAGGTCAAGAATGAAGTGACCAAGGAAGTTCTTGAGAAGATTGGGGCTGATCTGGTCATCCTGCCGGAGGTAGAAGCAGGCATGTCCCTCGCTAAAATGATTCTTTTCCAACACCGGATTGAAGTTTTCCAGTTGGATGATGAGGTGGTCGTGGTTGAGTTTACCGTTCCATCTGCCTGGGTTGGAAAGAGTATTCGAGAGTTGGCGGTCAGAGACCAGTATCAACTCAATATTATTGGCTATCGAGATGCAGAAGAGCAGCCCCTGCGGAGCCAGTTAGGACCAGATTTTGTATGGCCAGCGGAGGTACGCGTGATGGCAGTGACAGACAACCAATATCTGGATAGAATCCAAGATTTGTTAGACTAATTGTGTAATGGAAACGGCCGAAAGGTCGTTTTTTTCCTCTCTAGGTTAACTCTTCTTTAAGCAATGATTGCTAAAGTAAGAGAAACAAAAACACTTCCATTGTGGGAATAGAAGGATGAAAGATGATATTTTTTAACAGAATACGACCCAAACAGCCCTTAAAAGAGCTCAAATGGTTTGATATTGGTATTGTGACGGCCATTCTTTTTGGGCTTAATGACTTCGGTAAGTGAGAAGAACAAATGGAAGGCGCTGGCCTTTTCAACTCTGATCCGTTTTTCTTTCCACACCTATCAGGGGCTTCTCTGGGCCCTTGTGATTGGCGTCATTTATGGACTCTTTTATTACTTCATGTACAAGAAGGTCGTCAAGAATCTCTTGCCATTTTTCCTCATGCATGCCTTGGGAGATATGTTTGGCTCGAGTCTTATGTATCTCTTGATCAATTGGGGAAGTTGATCTTATAAAATTTTAGGAAAGACTCTGTCAAGTGTTGACAGGCCTTTTTTTGAGTGCTATAGTAAAATCGTAAGCGCTTACCTAGTGAAGCGAAGCAGATGAAAAGAGGGCGAGTCAGATGCCCTATAAAAAGAGGAGGACAGACAAATGGCAGGACCAGTCATAGAGGGAGAAAACTATCGGATATCCGTATTAACGGAATCTTTGGTGCGCTTGGAATACTCTGAAGATGGTGTTTTTGAAGATGGTCAGACGCAAGTTGTACAAAATCGAGATTTTGTACAACTTGCCTGTGAGGTCGTAGAGACAGAAGCTGTTCTCGATCTTCATACAGAGCATCTCCACCTCCATTTTGAAAAAGGACCTTTTGCCCCGGATCGGCTTTTTATCGAACTCAAGGGTCAGTATGCAGTCTATGGGAGCCGGTGGCATTATGGAGATCAGCCGGAGACCTTAAAGGGGACCAGTCGGACGCTTGACGAGGTCGATGGGGCTATGGAGTTGCAAGATGGGATCTTGAGCAAGGCCGGTTATGCTCTTTTAGACGATTCCGCTTCCTATTTGTATGATGACGAAAGCGGTTTTAGAGCACGGCCCTATCCAGAAGTGGATCTGTATTTCTTCGGTTATGGGCGCGATTATCTAGGCGCCTTAAAAGATTTTTACCATCTGACAGGACAGCCCCCACTCTTGCCACGTTATGCTCTGGGAAACTGGTGGAGTCGCTATTGGCCTTATACCAGTCAGGAGTATACAGATTTGATGGATCGGTTCAAAGCAGAAGGGGTGCCTCTTGCAGTCAGTGTGATCGATATGGACTGGCACAAGACGGCGATTCCTGCTCGCTTTGGAAGTGGTTGGACTGGCTATAGTTGGAACCGGGATTTGATTCCTGATCCAGTTGCCTTCTTAAATGGCCTGCATGAGCGTGGTTTAAAGGTAACCTTAAATGTCCATCCGGCAGATGGAATTCGCGCCTTCGAAGATGCTTATCCCATGGTCGCAAAACGCTTGGGACTGGATGCTGAAAAAGAAGAAGCGGCTAGCTTTGACTTTTATAGTCCAGCCTTTCGCGAAGCTTATTTCGAAGATGTCCACCATCCTTTGGAAGAACAAGGAGTGGACTTTTGGTGGATTGATTGGCAGCAAGGTAGTCATGGCAAGATGGATCCCCTTTGGTTGTTAAATCACTATCATTATCTAGACAATTGCCGAAAAGGCCAAGCTGGTCTCATCTTATCACGATATGGGGGTCCCGGCAGCCATCGGTATCCGATTGGTTTTTCAGGGGACACTATTGTGACTTGGGAATCCCTAGCCTTTCAACCCTATTTTACCAGCACAGCTTCCAATATCGGCTACACCTGGTGGAGTCATGATATCGGTGGCCATATGCGGGGCTACTATGATGAAGACTTGGCTCTTCGCTGGTTGCAGTTTGGGGTCTTTAGCCCGATCAATCGTCTTCATAGTTCTTGTAATGCCTTTAACAGCAAGGAACCGTGGTTTTACTCTCCAGAGACCTGTCGCTTGATGAAGCAGTATTTGCGCCTGCGCCATGGCCTACTGCCTTATCTCTACACCATGAATGTGGCAACGCACGAAGAAGGGCTGCCTTTGGTTCAACCCCTTTATTACCACTATCCAAATGAAGAAGAGGCTTATGAAGCGAAAAATCAATATTTCTTTGGCAGTGAACTCATGGTGGCGCCAATTACCGAAGCGTTGGATCCGGTCTTTCATAGTGCTTCTGTGAGCGTTTGGTTCCCAGACGGCGTTTGGTACGATTTCTTCCATGATTGGAAGTATGAAGGAAGAGGCAAGCTCACGGTCTTTAGGACCAGCCAAGATATTCCAGTCTTTGCTCGTGCAGGAGCCATCATCCCTATGGATTCCCAACCACAGACAGGAGTGGACCTTCCAGAAATGCTGGACTGGCATCTCTTCCCAGGTGACAATCGTTCTTTCGTACTCGTCGAAGGTGAAGGAGCTAGCAAGGTTGAAACCCGCCTAACAGTCGATTGGGATGAAAGAAAGATTAGGCTGGATTTGACAGGTGAGATTGCCTTGCTTCCTGAAAAGAGACAGCACCGTTTCTTGCTCCATACCTTTGAGACGGACCCTATCATAGTGGACAATCAAAGTCAGGAAATTGCGATGGGTGAGCTGCAATCGCATCCGATTGCTAAAGAAGATCGGATGTTTGAACTCTTAAAATCTGCCAACCTGGCCTACGATAGGAAAAACGAATTATTTGTGGCTTGTTCAAGAGCCAAGGATTGGAAACAGTTGATGAAGGTCATCACGCCTTTAGAGGAAGGCTTGCGCCAACGTCTCTTTGAAGTGATTTATTCCAGTGAAGAGAATGAAGACTTGTAAATTCTTGCAATTTCACCCCTATTTTTGTATGATGAAAGTGATTTCACAATCATAAAGGAGAAGAAAAAATGGAACAAAAATGGTGGCACAATGCCGTAATTTACCAAGTTTATCCAAAAAGTTTCAAGGATAGTAATGGCGATGGCATCGGGGATCTCAAGGGGATCACGAGCAAGCTAGACTATCTGGAAAAGCTAGGGATTACAGCCATCTGGCTCTCACCAGTCTACAAGAGTCCCATGGATGATAACGGCTATGACATCTCGGATTACGAGGATATGGCCTCCATCTTTGGTACCATGGAAGATATGGAAGAATTGATCGCAGAAGGTCAGAAACGCAAGATCAAAATCATCATGGACTTGGTGGTCAACCATACCTCTGATGAGCATGCTTGGTTTATCGAGGCGCGTGAAAACCCAGACAGTCCAAAGCGGGATTTCTATATTTGGCGCGATGAGCCCAATGGCATTATTTCTGCTTTTAGTGGCTCCGCTTGGGAGTTCGATGAAGCTTCAGGTCAATACTACCTGCATAACTTTAGCAAGAAGCAACCAGACCTTAACTGGGAAAATGAGGAGCTCCGTCATCAGATCTATGACATGATGAATTTCTGGATTGACAAGGGAATTGGTGGTTTCCGTATGGATGTGATCGATATGATCGGTAAGATCCCAGATCAGGAAATCATCAGCAATGGTCCCATGCTCCATCCTTACTTGAAGGAAATGAATCAAGCGACCTTTGGCGATAAGGATCTACTCACAGTAGGAGAAACTTGGGGAGCGACTCCAGAGATTGCCAAGCAATACTCCAATCCGAAAAATCAAGAATTGTCCATGGTCTTCCAATTTGAACACATTGGTCTTCAATACCAACCGGGTCAACCAAAATGGCACTATGCGAAGGAATTGGATGTGCCTAAATTGAAGGAAATTTTCACCAAGTGGCAGACGGAATTAGGAGAAGAGGAAGGCTGGAATTCCCTCTTTTGGAACAACCACGATTTGCCACGGATTGTGTCAACTTGGGGGGATGATGGCGACTACCGTGTCAAATCTGCCAAGGCTTTAGCGATTCTGCTTCACTTGATGAAGGGAACTCCTTATATCTATCAAGGGGAAGAAATCGGGATGACCAATTTTCCATTTAAGAGCCTTGAGGACGTAGAAGATATCGAGTCGATCAATTATGCTCATGAAGCCTTAGAAAAAGGCGTGCCGCTCGAAGTGATCATGGATCAAATCCGCCATATTGGTCGGGACAATGCCCGGACACCGATGCAGTGGAATGATGAAGCAGAAGCTGGCTTTACGACAGGTCATCCATGGCTTGCGGTCAACCCAAACTACAAAGAGATCAATGTGGAGGCTGCCCTAGCAGATCCAGACTCAATTTTCTATACCTACCAAGCCCTCATTGCTTTGAGAAAAGAGTACCCTTGGCTTGTGACAGCCGATTATGAATTGGTGGACGCAGCAGACAAGGTTTTTGCCTACAAGCGGGTAGAAGGAGAGCACGCCTATTTGGTGGTTGTCAATCTCTCCAGTCAAGAGCAAGACTTACCGCTCGTCAATGGGGTTGAAGAGGTTCTCATTGCCAATACCAAGGTAGAGCAAGTCCTCGAATCAGGCAAGTTAGCCCCTTGGGATGCCTTCTGTGTCAAATTAGCCTAATAAAAGTAAGAAAAATAGAGGAAATTACTTCCTCGTAGAAACAGGTCCTTCTCAGTTGAGAAGGACTGTCGGATTAGGAACGACGTTATTTAAAAAACTTTCCTTAGGTGAGGACGGACGTCAGCGAACTTCTACGAAGTTCCAAGACTAATTATTGAGCCTTAGGTCTCAATAATTCCGAGTGCTAGAAACAATAGTGTTTCTAGCACTTTTCTCACGGCGGAAAGTTTCACTAGATGATAGAATCATTCTAACGAATACATTTTTATAGAATTTCTTAGATTTGTAAACAGAAGCAATTTGTTTATGCTTGCACAGGTCTTTCTCAGCAGAGAAGGCCTGCTTTATTTTTAGGGGCTGTTTTTCTAGTAGAATCCGCTCAAAATCCGCTCAAAAATGGTTTTGGGGATGCTTGGGCTATAGGAAATATTTATAAGAAGTCCTAGTTTTTGATTTTGATTTCTGCTCTCAAGGCCCATTAAATCTGTGTTATAGTTTTTGGCTATATCAAAATTCGTGTAAAAGCAATTATACAAGACGGCTTTCTTCTGATATGATAGTGTCAATTAGAATTTTTGGAGGACACAACATGTCAACTACAATTATCGGTTTCCCACGTTTGGGTGAATTCCGTGAATTAAAATTTACAACTGAAAAATACTTTAGAAAAGAAATCTCAGCAGACGAGCTCTTGGCAGCTGCTAAAGACTTGCGTGCAAAACACTGGAACATTGTTAAAGAACAAGGTATCTCAGAGATTCCTTCAAATGACTTCTCACACTACGACAATTTCCTTGATGCGGCCTTCCTTTTCAACGTCGTGCCTGCATCTGTTCAAAACTTGGATTTGACAGACCTTGAACAATACTTCGCTTTGGCGCGTGGTTACCAAGGTGAAAAAGGGGATGTGCGTGCCCTTCCAATGAAAAAATGGTTCAACACCAACTACCATTACATCGTTCCTAAATTTGAAAAAACAACAGAAGTGAAATTGGCTGGTCACAAGATTTTTGATGAGTACCAAGAAGCCAAAGAATTGGGGATCAACACTCGTCCAGTAGTGGTTGGACCATTCACTTTCCTTCAATTATCTGACTTTGAAGATGGTGTGAAAGCTGAAGACTTCGTCGACAGCTTGGTTGCTGCTTACCAAGAAGTCTTTGCCAAATTGGCTGAGCTTGGTGCTACTCGTATTCAACTCGATGAGCCAGCTCTTGTTAAAGATTTGACAGCCGAAGAAAAAGCTCTCTTCTTGAACCTCTACAACAAACTCTTGGCTGACAAGAAAGGTCTTGAAGTCTTGATCCAAACTTACTTTGGTGATGTTCGTGATGTCTACAATGACCTTGTAAACTTGCCAGTAGATGGTATCGGTCTTGACTTTGTTGAAGGCAAGAAAACACTTGAATTGGTGAAAGGTGGCTTCCCAGCTGATAAGACTCTATATGCAGGTATTGTCAATGGGAAGAACATCTGGCGCAACAACTATGAAAAGAGCTTGGAAATCTTGGATCAAGTTCCAGCTGAAAAGGTTGTCTTGACGACTTCTTGCTCCCTTCTTCATGTGCCATTTACAACGGCTAACGAAGATTTTGAACCAGCTATTTTGAACCATTTCGCCTTTGCAGTTGAAAAATTGGGTGAATTGCGTGACTTGGATGCCATCCGCAATGGTCAAGGGGCAGAAGCTCTTGCTGCCAACAAAGAACTCTTTGCAACAGAACGCGTTGGAGCAAATGCTGAACTTCATGCTCGCATCGCAGCTTTGACAGAAGCAGACTATACTCGTTTGCCAGCTTTCGCAGAACGTGAAGAAATCCAAAAAGAAGCCTTCAAGCTTCCAGCACTTCCAACAACTACCATTGGTTCATTCCCTCAAACCAAGGAAGTTCGTGCTAAACGTTTGGCCTTCCGTAAGGGTGAATTGACACAAGAAGAATACGATGCCTTCCTTGCTGAAACGATCGACGAATGGATCAAATGGCAAGAAGAAGTTGGATTTGACGTACTTGTACACGGTGAATTTGAGCGGAACGACATGGTTGAGTACTTCGGTCAAAACTTGTCTGGTTACCTCTTCTCTAAAAACGGTTGGGTACAATCATACGGTATGCGTGGGGTGAAACCACCAATCATCTGGGGTGATGTGACTCGTCTCAACCCAATCACTGTGAAATGGTCTAGCTACGCACAAAGTCGTACGGACAAACCTGTTAAAGGGATGTTGACTGGACCTGTTACCATCCTTAACTGGTCATTCCCACGTGAAGATATCTCTATCAAGGATTCTACTCTTCAAATCGCTCTTGCCATCAAGGATGAAGTTCTTGACCTTGAAGCTGCAGGCGTGAAGATCATCCAAATCGACGAGGCTGCTCTTCGTGAAAAATTGCCACTCCGTCGTAGCGACTGGTACGAAGACTACCTTGACTGGGCGATTCCAGCCTTCCGTTTGGTACACTCAACTGTTGCACCAGACACACAAATCCACACTCACATGTGTTACTCAGAATTTACAGATATCATCCCAGCTATCGACAACTTGGATGCAGACGTCATCTCATTTGAAGCTAGCCGTTCAAACCTTGAAATCTTGGATGAGTTGAAAGCCAAAAACTTCCAAACAGAAGTTGGACCTGGGGTTTACGATATCCACTCACCACGTGTCCCACAAGACGGTGAAATCGATCACACTATTGAAGCAATCTTGGCCAAAGTACCAAGTGGCAAAGTTTGGATCAACCCTGACTGTGGTTTGAAGACTCGTGGAATTAAAGAAACAAAAGAAAGCTTGATCAAACTCGTTAATGCCGCTAAAGAAGCGCGTGAACACTTGTAAGAACTGTTTCGAGGACCTTCTATCATCGTGTAGAGGGTTTTCGAATCGTTCCCTTATCCTAGAAATAGTGGCTCAGAGTTCTTGATCAAAGAAACAAAAGAAAAGGATAGAATATGTCACAACACACACCGTCTCTGTCATTTGAAGTTTTTCCTCCAAATCCTGAAGTAGGCAATGCCAAACTCTTACGTGCCTTGGCAAATATGCAGGAGCTAGCTCCTCACTTTATTAGTGTGACCGCTAGCAATAATAAATACAATATCAAAGAGACGACGGTTGCTTTAGCCAATTACATTCAAAATGAATTGTCTATTCCGACGATTGCTCACTTGCCAGCCGTCTATTTGAGCAAGGAAAAAGTGGCCGATACTCTTCATGAGTTAGATGAAGTAGGGGTTCATCGGATTTTGGCTCTTCGTGGGGATATTATCCCTGGTGTGGAACCTTTAAAAGACTTTCGTTATGCAACGGATCTGATTGAATTTATCAAAACAGAAGCTCCCCATTTTGAGGTAATTGGTGCTTGCTATCCTGAGGGACACCCAGATTCTCCAAACCAAATTTCAGATATTCAAAATCTTAAAAAGAAGGTAGATGCAGGGTGCTCTAGCTTGGTCACTCAACTTTTCTTTGACAATGAGCGTTTCTATGATTTTCAGGATAAGTGTACCTTGGCTGGGATCAATGTTCCTATTCATGCAGGAGTGATGCCGATTCTCAATCGCAATCAGGCCCTTCGTCTCCTTAAGACTTGTGAAAATGTTCATATCCCACGGAAGTTTAAAGCCATTCTAGACAAGTATGAGCATGATCCAAAGTCTCTTCGCGCAGCTGGCTTGGCTTATGCAGTCGATCAAATCGTTGATTTGGTTACTCAAGATGTGGCAGGTGTCCATCTTTACACCATGAACAATGAAGATGTCGCTTACCACGTCTACCAAGCGACAAAGGATTTATTTGCTCATCAACCGAATTTTGAAGTGAATTAATCAACACTTTTAGTAGGAAGTGTAGAGATTGAGAAAGAATCGTTCTCAGTCTCTTTTTATTTGGATAAATTACTTGCTAAAAGCCAACTTTTTTTTTATAGTATTAATATGAAGTTTTTGGAGGCGCTTGCAATGAAGAAAGATCTCACGTTAAAGTTATTTGGACCCCCTAAGGTTGTTTTCAATCAGAAAGATATTCGATTTTCTTTCTCGAAGATGGAGGCCTTGCTTTATTACTTGGCAGTCATGGGGCAAGTTAACCGTGATGAAATAGCCGGTATCCTTTGGGGAGATAAGGAAAACCAAGTGGCTCGCAAAAACTTACGGAATACGGTTTACCAAGCCAATAAAATCTTTGAAGGAGATATCATTGTCTCACCAAGCCGAAGCAGTTTGGCTCTTAATCCTGAGTTGAGTCTTTCTTTGGATGTTCAGCTCTTTGAAAGAGACCCACTAAGTGCCTTGGATCTCTATCGGGGAGACTTTCTAGAGGGCTTCTATGTTAAGGATGATGAAGACTTTGATCAGTGGGCTTCTCGCAAACGAGATGCTTATAGGAAGCTCTATGTCGAAAGTTGCTATCAAAAAATTGAGCAGGTCGGTTTTGGAGACTCTAGTATAGAACTCTTGCTCCATCATTTGGTAGAGCTGGATGAATTTGAAGAGAAAAACTACCAGCTCTTGATGGAATATTATAGCTTTCATCATCAGCTAGGAAAATTTTTTGAGACCTATTATAAGCTAGTCGATTTATTGGATCGCGAGCTCAGTGTGCGTCCCAGTCGAGCGATTGAGGAACTTTATCACTCGGTTTTGGAAGCCAAACGAACTCATAAACTGACCAATCGCTTGAATATTCGTGAACTTTCCTTCTTTGGTCGGAAACAAGAACTCTCGCAACTCGAGGAATACCTTTCCTTAGTCGAGACGGGTGAGGCGGTAGGTCCTTTTCTCGTGATGGGGCAATCTGGAACAGGTAAGAAACGTCTGTTGCGGCAGTTGGTCTTGATGTCCAATCGCAGTTTTAACTTTATCAAGGCGGAAGGAAAAGCTACTAGTCAACGCTACGAAGGAAGCACCTGGAATGATCTCAGACAAGCTCTAGAGAAACTGGGGGATGAGATGGGGATTTCCCTTCTGGAAGAGGAGGATGATCTCATTTCGGTATGGAATCAGCTTCAGATCCTTAGCAAAGAAAAACCGCTCCTGATTCTGCTTGAAAATGCCCAGTGGATCGATGCAGTGTCTCTAGAAAAAGTGAAACAACTAGAGGAGAGAAGAAACCAGGAGAAATGGCAACTGATTTTTACAGCTGAAGAGCCTCTGCCAGCTTCTTTCGTCAACTTCTTGGGGAGATTGAAGGTAGAGAAACGCTTGTCCCAACTAGAGTTGACCAATTTTGATCCAAGTGAAAGTCGTGCTCTCTTGAAAGGGGAACTGGGAGCAATAGAGCCGGCAGTGATGGAGCAGATGGTCGAATGGAGTGAAGGCAGTCCGTTCTTACTGTCCAGCTATATCGAAGAGTGGAAAGAAAATGAAAATTTAGAACCCTTGCCTGATATCATTCAAGCCTATCTTTCTCAGGAACTTGGGGATATGAGCAGTGAAGAAGAAGCTCTTCTACACTACCTATCTTGTTTTCATAAGCCAATTTCTCTGTCTATCTTGGCAGAATTGACGGCTACAGAGCTTCCTGTTTTGACTGAATTAATCGAGCCTTTATCTGAAAGAGCGATCGTCTCAATCGTAGAAGAAGACGAGGCTCTCTTGGTTCAATTCTGCAAGCAATTGGTAGCTATGTACTTTTACCATCTTCTTTCGCCAGCTAGACGGCGGCTCTTCCACCAACAAATTGCGCAAAAATTGGAAGAAAGCTTAGAAGATTCGACGGACCTTCTTCTTTATAAGGAAATTGCCTACCAATATAAGCAATCGCTAAATCTCTTGCGCTCCTTATCTTTTGAGTTGACCTACTTAGAAGAAATCCTTCAGCTGGAGCATGAACTGTTTCCGATTTATTCCAAGGTAGATGAGGGGTTCCTATCAGATGGTACAAATAGCCGTTTGGACATTTTTGGAGAGCTATCCCGTATACGCCAAGAATTAGATAACCTCTTTTCAAGGCACCAAAGAGATAGAGAATACAAGCATTTACAACTGCGTTACTTGTACCTAGAAGGTCGCTATTTTATTCGAAGTGGGGAGTATCAAAAGGGGATTCATGATATCCAAAAAGTCATCTCCTATGCGCGGGAACTCAAGCAATCCGACTTCCTCTTAGAGGGTTATCGGCAAATCATTTATTATTGCATTCAAACGGAAAATATCTCTGAGATGGCTTATTATACAGATTTGGCTTTGGAAGATGCCATCCAAGCTAATAATCATGAGGTCATCGCGATCCAGTTGCGTTTGAAAGGCTTGTATCACCTGATGGTTGGGGATGAGGAGCAGGCGACTCGGCATCTGTATCGCTCCATTGATTGCTTTAGTTTGACCAATAGCATGCAGACCAAGTATGCCATTCAAATTGCGGCTTCTTTGGCCTATCTCGCTGAAATCGAGCAAGTGAGAGGCCATTTCCAAGTAGCGGTCACCCACTTAGAAGAGGTTCTGCGTTTGATGGGAGATCAAGCTGTTGATTCTGTCCGTGTCGTCTTTGATATTGATCTTGGGATCGCCTATTATTGGAAGGGAGATTTGATTCAAGCTCGCCTCTGTTTTGACAGAGCTCAGAAGATTTTGTCCAGTGTTCGTTTCCCTTGGAAGGAAGAATTGCTCGAATTTTACCAATCCTTGATTGCTTGTCAGCAAGGGGATCAGGAGAAGGTTGCGGATTATCTGGCTCGAAAAGAAAGGACGATGAAACAATCTGCCAATTCTCGGGATAAGGGAATGGTTCATTATCTATTAGCTTACTTATCTGATCAAAAGGGGAAAGGAGAAGAGCTCGCTCCTGCCTTGAGTACCTTCTTGAAAGAAGATAAGAATTACTACAAGAAGGTAGCAGAGCAACACTTGAATCCTTACAGAGATCGTCAGTTTCTTAAGAAATTAAAAGACCTGTAGTGTCTCTTGTCTAAATCATAAGAGAAGGCTAAGTGGCCTGTCCTCTTTTCAGGCAAAAATCGTTGTGTCTGAAAATGAAGAAAAAGCATAGAAATACCCTAGTAATGGGTGTTTCTATGCTTTTTATGTGTGTAGAAATCTTCCTAGTTCAGTTTTTGTTGCGCCAATATTTGGGTCAAGTAAAAGATAAAGGTCGCAGCAAGGTTTGAAGTATGGTTGTCAATGTCATGAGGAGGAGAAACTTCCACGACATCAAATCCGACTAGTTTGCCACTGGCAGCAATGTGTTGGAGAAGCAGGAGGGCTAGTTTAGGATCGACACCAAGTGATTGGATGGCACTAACACCAGGAGCAGAGCCGACCGCAAAGCAATCCATATCAATAGACAGATAGATCGCGGTTTGATTTTCTAAAAATTGATCGATTCGATCCAGAATGGCTTGGTGGCTCATCTGGAAGAGGTCTTGCCCGGTTAAGAAATCAATACTTGGTGTTTTAGCAACGTAATTAAAGAGGAAGAGGTTATTATTGTGCTCTTGGATCCCCAGGATGAGGTAAGGGAAGTCCTGACCTTTTTCTTTCGCATGATCAGCCATTTGACGAAAACCTGTTCCAGAGTTGGGACCGGTTTGGTCGTAAGGCCGCAAATCAAAGTGGGCATCCAGATTGATCACAGCCAGTTGTTCATCTTTTTCTAAACTGGATTGAATCCCTAGATAGTGGCCGTAAGCAGTTCCGTGACCGCCTCCTAGGACAATGGGTTGGATCCCTAATTGGTACATGCGCTGGATCGCTTGTGAGAGACTTTCTTGGAGTTCTTCTAGTGAATGGTTGGGCCCGTCAATATTTCCCACATCATACACTGTCACATTGGTTCCCCAGTGCCATGGAAGTTTAGCGATTTGAGAACGGATGGCTGTAGGACCCTCGACCGCTCCTACACGCCCATTGTTGATATAGACTCCTTTGTCGCTCTTAAAGCCGATGATCCCAAAGGTCATCCCCTCAAATGGAGTGAGGGTCTCGTCGTTTAGGTCTAAAAATTTGGTGACCATTCCCCATTTGGCCGTGTAGGGATTGTCCTCGATGCTACCTTGGTAGTAGCTGTAGGTCATTGGATAGTAGTTTGTGAGCAAGCTTGTCGCCTCCCTTATTTTTCTGAAAGCATGCAGAGGCTGAGAAGATCGCCAGCCTCTGTTTTGCTTTATTCTTACTGTATCAGTATTGAATGCTTAAGTCAACTGCTTTTTCGATGGTTGCTAAGAATTCTTCGCTTTCGACAACAGCAGATGCTTTATTAAGTTCTTCAAAGATTTCGATATCTTTGTCAAATTCAATGAAGTTCAGTTTTTGACGAATCAGCTCATAAGCTGGTTTTGTACCTTTACCAAGTTCATGATTTTCTGGCTTGAGATCCAAGGCTTGGCAAGCTGCCATGATTTCAGTAGCAACGATGCGACGGGAGTTTTTAAGAATTTCTGCTGCTTTACGAGCGGCAGTCGTTCCCATGCTGACGAAATCTTCTTGGTTTTCACAAGATGGAATAGAATCGACACTAGCAGGGTGAGCCAAAATTTTATTTTCCGATGCAAGGGATGCACAAGCATACTGGGTAATCATGAAGCCTGAGTTGAGTCCAGGGTGTTTGACCAAGAAGGATGGTAATTTACTGAGTTGGCTGTTGACCAAGCGTTCCACCCGACGTTCAGATACGTTCCCAATTTCAGAAAGGGCAATGCCTAAGAAGTCAAATGGTTGCGCCATTGGTTCACCGTGGAAGTTACCTCCTGAGATGACGTGTCCTTCTTTGGTAATGATTGGGTTATCTGTGACAGAGTTGATTTCGATTTCAACTTTTTCTTTTACGTAAGCAATAGAATCCTTGCTGGCTCCATGGATTTGAGGGATACAGCGAAGTGTATAAGGATCTTGTACCCGTTGTTGAGTCGCAACAGTGGTATTCTTGCTTCCTTCAAGAAGGTTACGGATGTTGCGAGCAGTTGCCAATTGTCCACTTTGTGGGCGGATGGAATGAAGGTCTTCTTCGAATGGACTGGTAATTCCATTGTGAACTTCCATTGAGAGAGCACCAGCGATATCAGAGAGTTTGAGCAATTGGATACCATCATAAGTCGCAAGAGCACCGATACCGGTTAGGACAGTCGTGCCATTGATCAGGGCAAGCCCTTCTTTGGCAGCTAATTGGATCTTTTCAATTCCAGCACGATCTAAGGCTTCTTGACCACTGAGAAGTTCTCCTTTGTAGTAGGCGCGTCCAAGACCCAACATTGGTAAAACCATATGAGCAAGTGGTGCTAAGTCTCCAGAAGCTCCGAGAGAGCCTTTTTCAGGGATATAAGGAGTGACTCCTTTGTTGAGCAATTCTAACAGTTTTTCAACGGTTGATAGACGAATGCCAGAATAACCTTTCAAGAGTGAGTTGATACGGATCAGCATGATGGCACGAACGGCATCTTCAGGAAGTGGATCACCGAAGCCAGATGAGTGAGTTCGGATCAGGTTTTCTTGCAGTTGAACAGTATCTTCTGGAGAGATGCTGACATTACAGAGGGAACCAAAGCCAGTGGTTACACCATAGACGACTCGTTTTTCCCGGACAATGTCATCAACGATTTTACGGGATGCGATAACGGCTTCTTTGGCTTGTTCATCAAGCTCACATTGGGCACCGTGCCGAGCTACAGCGATGACTTCTTCGAGTGTTAAGCTATTGCCATCTAAATGAATCAATTGAGTCATATAAAACCTCCGATTATGAATAGTTGTTCTGGGGAAGTAGATGTGTTTACTTCAGTTTGAATACCAAACATGAGCCCATTGTCTATTGATCTTAAGAAATTTGAGAAGAGTCTTAGAGAAAAGGGCTCAGGTTTGACATTCGTGGAGTCCTAGATGGGTTAGGGAGCAAAACTGAGCTTCGCTCCCGTCTCTGTTCCCATCTACTGTGTAAAGAAAATTAGTGAGGAAGGGTTTTCGATTTATGTAGTTTATCGCCGTGGAAAACAAAGTAAAGTCCACTTGCAATCACGAGACCGATGGCCCCCCAAACAAAGTTCATTAGGTTGTCCCCTGCAATCATCAAGATACTGATCACAACGGCTAGAACTGGGATAACGGGACCAAATGGTACTCGGAAGGTAACCTTTTTGTCTGGGTACATTTTTCTGAGTTTGATGGCTGCCAAAGCAGTTGGAATGTATTGGAAGAAACGGAAGACAACACTGAAGGTTGCTAATGATTCGAAAGAGCCAGATAACAAGAGTAAGAAAGCGAAGATACCAGAGATGATAATGGCAATGACAGGGGCATTCTTAGAGTTTGTTTTTCCAAGCCCTTCTGGCAAGAGTTTTTCAGTTGCTAATGCGGCACCAAAACGAGGAACCATGATGGATTCACCGATGTTTAGACCGGCGATTGAAATAAGGGCTCCGTAAGAAACGAGTGGAGCTCCGATAGGGCCAATCATTTCGACAAATGCATCTTGTACTGGTGCACCGGTTTGCATAATGCGACCACCAAGCATGGCGATTGTTCCTGCGATGATCAACATGTAGAGAACAGATACAATACTGATAGAACCTAGAATAGCGCGGGGAACGTTCTTTTCAGGGTTGCGCATTTCCCCTGCAACGATAGACATGGTTTCAAATCCGATGAAACCGTAGAAGATGTAGACGGCTGTACTAGAAATAGAACTGAAGAGGCTTGTTCCACTTTCCAATTGAAGGAAAGGTGTGAAGTTGCCCTTGCTCACGCCACCAGAAATGAAGAAGATGGCAAAGAGCGAGAAGAGGACAATTGGAATTAATTTTGCAACAGTAGCTGTCAGAGTAAACATCTTAGAGGTTTTCAGACCGGCAATGTTCATCAGACTCAAGAGAATCAGCATACCGATACTGATCGGAAGGTTGTAGCCTTCAAATGCTGGGAAGGTGATGATGAAGATCTTAGCAAAGCCGGCTAACATGGCAGCCCAAGCGATAACAGTAACGGCCCAACCGAGAATCCCAACGTTAAAGCCAACGAAGTCTCCGAAAGCGGCTTTTGAGTATTGCATGGCTCCACCGTTTTTGTCGAAGTAGCCAGCTGTTTCAGCCAGACAGGCTGATAGTAGCATGACGAGAATGGCAACCCCGAACATGACAGCTAGAGAAGCTGGTCCGAGGCCAGAATAAATTTTTTGAGGGAGGAGGAAGATACCAGATCCGATTACGGCGTTGATACCGTAAAGAGTGGCACCGCTGAAGCTGAATTTCGCTTTTTCTTGTTCCTCAATCGACTGTTTATGTGCTCCGTTCATAATGTTTCTCCTTTGTGAACATTATTGTAGTCCAGTCCAGATAGCAATCGGTTGCTCCCCAGACTGATGGGGTAAAAACGTGATTGTCATCTCTTGAAGAGGAGATGCTTGTTCGATCACCAGGAGCTCGTGAGTTTGGAGGGTTTGAGAATGATTGGTTCCCCATTCGAGTGTTAGTGGACAGAGAGCATAGATCAATTGATAGCGACTCTGACTTTTGACACTCTCTTTTGGGGATATAGCACTCATATGCCCCTGATAAGAAGGTTTGTAAATCAAATTAAAGTCTTGACAAGTCCCTTGGCTAGATACAGGATCTCCCCCATCAAAGAAGTAGCTTTGAAAGGGGTTCAAAACCACTTCTTTATGGTGATGGGTGAGCCTAATGGAGGCATTCAAGGGCATCAAGATTCGGTGGTAGCCGGTGAGATCGGTAAAGTTACTTTTTTCAACCTCTACCGTTGCAGTAGAGAGGCGGAAGTCAAAGGTCCGATCTGGATAGCTTCCTCCCTCTGGGGAGAGAAAGAGTTGGGTGGTTTGGCCACCGGACCAGGTAGAAATTTGATAATCTGCGGGGGTAAGATGAAGGAGAGTCACCATAGGACGCCTTCTTTCTTAAAAGAGACCAGTGATATTGCCGTGGGCATCGATATCAATCTTTTCACTGGCAGGAACTTTAGGTAGGCCAGGCATGGTCATAATGGTACCAGTGAGAGCTACGATGAAGCCAGCTCCGGCAGCCACCTTAAGGTTACTGATTTTAACTGTGAAATCTTTTGGTGCTCCCATCTTCTTCGCATCGTCTGAGAAGGAATATTGGGTTTTGGCCATACAGATTGGGTAGTTCGAGAAGCCAAGAGCTTCTAATTCTTTCAGTTCGCGTTTGGCTGCTGGTGTTAAGCTGATGCCTTTACCACCATAGACTTTTGTGACGATCTTGGTCAATTTTGTTTCAATGCTATCTTCTTCGTCATAGACATAAGAGAAGTGGTTTTCTTCTTGAGCCAGTTGAATGACTTTTTCAGCCAAGTCACGACCACCAGCTCCACCATGTGCCCAGATATCTGAAATGACCACATCTACATTGCGTTTCTTACAAGATTCATAGACAGCTTCTAGTTCGGCTTCTGTATCCAGTGGGAATTTGTTGATGGCAACGACCACAGGTAGTCCATAGACTTCTTGGATGTTGGCCAAGTGTTTGTCTAGGTTTGGTAGACCATCGATAACGGCTTGGACATTTTCAGTAGCTAAGTCTGCTTTGGCAACTCCACCATGCATCTTGAGGGCACGGATGGTTGTGACGAGGACAACGGCAGCAGGTTTGAGGCCGGCCATGCGGCACTTGATATCGATGAATTTTTCAGCACCGAGGTCTGCTCCAAAACCAGCTTCTGTCACGACATAGTCTGCATATTTGAGGGCTAGTTTAGTAGCCAGCACACTGTTACAGCCGTGGGCGATATTGGCAAATGGTCCGCCGTGGATGATGGCAGGAGTATGTTCCAAGGTTTGCACCAAATTTGGATGGATGGCATCTTTGAGGACAGCTGCCATGGCCCCTCCAGCCTTGAGGTCTTTGGCTGTGACCGGTTGTCCTTGGTAGTTGTACCCGATAATGATGCGATCAAGACGTTCTTTAAGATCAAGGATATTTTCTGATAGACAGAGAATGGCCATGATTTCAGAAGCCACGGTGATGTCAAAGCCATCTTCACGAGGAACCCCGTTTGTTTTTCCTTGAAGGCCATCGACAATATGACGGAGCTGACGGTCGTTCATATCGACCACCCGTTTCCAGGTAATGCGACGAGAATCGATGCCCAACTCATTGCCGTGATGGATATGGTTGTCAATCAAGGCTGCAAGGAGGTTGTTGGCAATCCCAATGGCATGGAAGTCTCCGGTAAAGTGAAGGTTGATATCTTCCATTGGAACCACTTGGGCGTACCCGCCACCGGCAGCTCCACCCTTGATCCCAAAAACAGGGCCAAGAGAAGGTTCGCGCAGGGCAATGACGGCTTTTTCACCAATCGCTGAAAGAGCATCGACCAAGCCAACAGAGGTGGTTGTCTTTCCTTCTCCAGCAGGTGTTGGAGAGATGGCTGTCACGAGGATCAGCTTTCCATCTTCCTTATCCTTGAGTTGTTCCAGTTGGTTGCTATCAATTTTTGCCTTGTATTTTCCGTAGAGCGAAATATCGTCTTCGGTCAATCCAAGTTCAGCAGCGATATCGGTGATGGGCTTCATTTGGACAGAATTGGCAATTTCAATATCCGATAAAACCATAGAATCCCTTCTTTCTTTATTTTTATTTGCTAGGTTTAAGATAGACTTTCTAAAATGGTTTGGTAAATATTATCTGCAAGATCAGAACCGGTTTGGAGGAGTTTGAGTCCCTTGCCGTGGTATTCTTGAACGAAGTCTTGGTCCTTGATTCCTGAAATGTTGATCAAGACATTGAGCCAAGCCCCTTGAAGGCCAGCTTTAAGATTCAGAGCAGCTACCCCTAGGTCACTAGCCGCATTGGTGTTGGACTTGCCAACAGTTTCTTTGGTGGTTTCAAGAGCTTCAACGATGAGCTCCATCATAGAGAAAGGAGATACTGTCGCATGTTTCAAAGCTTTTTGCATGGCTTCACGACGAGCAGCTTTCTCTTCTTCCGTTTCTTTTGGAAGATCAAAGACAGCTGATACGACGTTGAAGGCTTCTGTATCCTTGTCGATGGCTTCTAGTAATTGGTCTTGGAGTTGAGCGCTTTTTTCATGAACCGCTTTGATGTGGTCTTCAAATTCTGCGTATTTTTTCTTTCCAATGGTCAGTTCACAGACCATTTTTGTAAGGGAAATCCCATTTGCAGCGGATAGAGCAGCAGCAGAACCACCACCTGGAGCTGGAGCATCTGAACCAAGAACCTTGGCAAACTCCGTAATACTTAAGTCAACTAGTTTCATAGAACTCCCTTTCTAACCCAACAAGTGATTTTCCAAGACTTGTTTGCTGTAGTCAAAGTCTTCTAATTGTAAGTAGTATTCAGCAGAGTCGATCAAAGCCTTAGCAGGAGCCAGTCCAATGAGTTCTGTTCCGATGATGCGAACACCATAGCGTTGCGCTTCGAAACGAACGGTTTCAACGACACGATACAATGGGAATTGTTCCAAGTTGACCATGTTGATGGAGACTTGGGCGATGTTGCGATCTTCTAGCATGACACCGATCGCTTTACAGTATTTGTATCCACCGCTTGATCCACGAATGATTTTAGAAATCTTATTGGCAATCTCTAGGTCGTCTGTATCAAGGTTGATATTGAAGGCAACGAGTGGCATACGGACACCGACAGCTGTAACCCCTGCAGTTGGGTGAATCTTGCGTTCACCGTAGTCTGGCTTCCAGTCTTCTTCCAACAATTTTTCTGGCATTCCTTCAAATTGTCCTTTACGCACTTTGGCCAAGTTCTTCCGTTCTGGACGAGTTGCAGCATCTTCGTAAAGGAAGATTGGAATACCTAATTCACGATTGATGCGTTCAGCCACTTTGTTAGCAATCTCAACGCATTCAGCTGTAGTGATATCTTTAACCGGAACGAATGGACAAACGTCTGTTGCCCCCATACGAGGGTGTTCGCCTTCGTGCTTGGTCATATCAATGTTTTCAGAAGCGTATTTCACCAATTGGAAAGCCACTTCTTGAATGCTTTCTTCATCCCCAACGAGTGTAAAGACGCTGCGATTGTGACTGGCATCAGACGAGTAGTCGAGTAAAGTGACACCTGGAATACTTTTTGCTGTTGCGGCTAATCCGTCGATCACAGCCTGATTGCGTCCTTCAGAGAAGTTTGGAATACACTCAACAATTTTTGCCATATGATTACCTCTTTTTATAGGAGAAGGTGGGGAGGAGAAGTCTTTGTATTTTCCTCCCCTTTCTCAGTTTTTATTTTTTGATGTTAAAACAATTTTTGAACGGCTTCTTTGACCAAATCTTCATCTGCCAGATAAGGAATGGTGATGTGGTCTGTTCCTGCATGGAGACGGTTGTACTCGATCGCTGTTTCAATGGCATGGTTATTCCGTGCCCAGTTCCGACGAGCAACTCCGCCCATGGTATCCCAGGCAATGGCAGATTTGATGATTTCGTCGATCCGGTGGCTACCGTCTAGGACGAGTCCAAATCCACCGTTGATAGCTTTACCAATACCAGTACCACCACCGTTGTGGAGAGCAACGAGACTCATACCGCGAGCAGCGTTACCAGCGTAACATTGAACCGCCATATCACAAGTAACGTTCGAACCATCTTTGATGTTTGATGTTTCACGGAATGGAGCATCTGTACCAGATACGTCGTGGTGGTCACGTCCGATCATGACCGGTCCGATCTTACCTTGGCGAATGAGTTCATTGAATTTCAAAGCAATGTTGACACGGCCCATGCAATCTTGATAGAGGATACGAGCTTGTGTACCAACGACTAATTGGTTCTTTTCCGCATCGCGAATCCAGTTGTAATTGTCGCGGTCTTGGTAGCGACGAGTTGGATCGATCGCTTCCATAGCTGCATGGTCAGTTGCAATCAAGTCTTCGTGTTTACCGCTGAGGCAGACCCAACGGAATGGACCGTATCCATAGTCAAAGAGCATAGGTCCCATGATATCTTCTACATAAGATGGCCAAATGAAGCCGTCCTTGTCATCCAATCCATTCTTAGAAATTTCCTTGATGCCTGAGTCGTAAACAGATTTCATGAAGGCATTACCGTAGTCGAAGAAGTAGGTACCTTTAGCCGTCAAAGCTTTAATCACTGCAAAGTGACGAGCCAAGGTTTCATCGACCAAGCGATGGAAGGTTTCTTTGTCTTCTGCCAACAAACGTGTCCGTTCTTCAAAGCTGATCCCAACTGGGCAATAGCCACCATCATAGACGTTGTGGCAAGAGGTTTGGTCAGACAAGAGGTGAACATGAACTTGGTGTTCGTTGACATATTCGAGCAAGTCTACGATATTTCCATGGTAGGCAATCGAAGTTGATTCACCAGCTTCCAGTGCTGCTTGAGCTAATTTCACAGCTTCTTCGGCACTGTCTGTCACTTGGCTAATCCAGCCTTGAGAGTGACGAGTTTCGATCCGAGAGCGGTCCACTTCTGCAACGATGGCAACCGCTTTTGCGATTTCAGCTGCTTTCCCTTGAGCTCCGCTCATTCCACCGAGACCAGATGAAATAAAGAGTTTACCGGTCAAGTCGCCATCATCAGGCACACCGAGTTTGAGACGACCGGCATTGAGAAGGGTGTTGAAAGTACCGTGAACGATCCCTTGAGGACCGATGTACATCCAGCCACCAGCCGTCATCTGACCGTAGTTGGTAACACCCATTTCTTCAGCAATTTCCCAGTCGCGCATGTTGTCATACTCACCGATCAAGAGACCGTTGGTAATGACGACACGAGGAGCTTCTGGTTTCGATTTGAAGAGGCCTAGAGGGTGACCCGATTCAACCACCAAGGTTTGGTCTTCTGTCATGACTTCCAAGTATTTCTTGATCAAGTTGTATTGCATCCAGTTGGCACAGACAGATCCTGTTTCCCCATAAGTGACCAATTCATATGGATAAAGGGCAATTTCAAAGCTTAAGTTGTTGTCGATCATGACCTGCATAGCCTTAGCAGCTGTGCATTTTCCTTTGTACTCATCAATTGGTTTTCCATAGATGCGATCTTTTGGACGGAAGCGATAGCCATAGATCCGACCGCGAGTTTTTAGTTCTTCCAAAAATTCTGGGATCAACTCTTGATGGAATTTTTTAGGAATGTAACGCAAAGCGTTTTTAAGGGCAATTTCAGTCTGAGCTTGCGTTAAGCGGAAGCCTCTATCAGGTGCACGACGGATGCCTTCTTGAAAAGTCGCCTTTTCAGGTAGGACATCAAAGTCAAGTTTGACAGACATAGCAGCTACAATTTCTTTCTCGTCTATAAATGACATAGCAGAACCCTCCTTATAGTTGGACTGTGAATTTATATTTTCTTTATTGTATCGAAGAAACGTCAATAAAGAGTCAAAAAAAAATATAATTTTTAATAAAGCAAAAAAAATGAGGGAAAAACTTTTTGACTTTTTTTTGACGCTTTTCCTGTAGAATTGTAAAATGAATAACAAGGGAAATAGAAAGGAATGTTTCATATGTCTGCTGATATCCTATTAACCCACTTTAACCAATTGTTTTGTCCGAATGATCTAGGTCATCCTCTCTATGGCAAGGAGATGGCAGAAGCAAAAATTCTTTCAGATGCTTATATCGCCATTAAAGATGGAAAGATTCTTGCAGTTGGGACAGGTCAACCAGATCCAGAACTGATTGATGACCATACGGAAGTGAAATCCTGTGAAGGAAAAGTTGCGACTCCTGGCCTGATTGACTGCCATACCCACTTGGTCTATGGAGGTAGTCGTGAACATGAATTTGCGAAAAAATTAGCGGGTGTTTCTTACTTAGACATCCTCGCCCAAGGCGGTGGAATTCTGAGCACGGTTCGGGCGACACGGGAAGCTTCTTTTGAAAATCTCTATGACAAGTCCAAACGACTGTTGGATTACATGTTGCGTCATGGGGTGACTACTGTCGAAGCCAAGAGTGGCTATGGTTTGGATTGGGAAACTGAAAAACGCCAGTTGGATGTTGTGGCTGCACTGGACCGTGATCATCAAATAGACTTGGTATCAACCTTTATGGCAGCCCATGCGATTCCCACAGAGTACAAGGGCCGTTCCCAAGAATATTTAGATCTCATTGTGGAACAAATGCTTCCGAAAGTGAAGGAAGAAAAACTAGCTGAGTTCTGTGATATCTTCTGTGAAAAAGGTGTCTTTACAGCAGATGAATCTCGCTATCTTCTTTCTAAAGCCAAGGAAATGGGCTTCAAACTGCGGATTCATGCGGATGAGATCGAATCCATTGGTGGTGTTGACGTGGCGGCTGAATTAGAATCTACCAGCGCAGAACACTTGATGGTGATTACGGATGAAGGCATTCAAAAACTAGCAAAAGCCAAAGTTATCGGCAATCTCTTGCCTGCTACAACCTTCAGCCTCATGGAAGATACCTATGCACCGGCTCGTAAGATGTTGGACGCTGGGATGGCCATTACCCTAACAACGGACAGCAACCCAGGGTCTTGTCCGACAGCCAATCTCCAGTTTGCCATGCATCTGGGTTGCTTCATGATGCGCCTAACTCCAGTAGAAATTCTCAATGCAGTGACCATCAATGCAGCCTATTCAGTAGATCGTGCTAAAACAATCGGCTCTTTCGATGTTGGCAAACAGGCTGACATTACCATCTTTGATGCACCAAATCTAGATTATCTCTTCTATTTCTTTGCGACAAATCTAGTGACAGATGTCTACAAGAAAGGTCAAAAAGTCATTTAACCTCCTCCATTTCATTTGGGACTTTGCTCGTTTGCAAAAATCAGCAAAGTCTTTTTTTAAAACCTATCCCTGTAGGGAATGGAACCACTTTAGTGGGAAATTAAAATTTGACGTTCAAAGAATATTTTTCTTGCTTTCTGATGTACAAAAAGGGAAATTCTTGATAGAATAGAAGTAATATTGAATATTTTCTTCAATATCATCTGTTTGTCGTGAAAACAGATTGTTTAAACTATTGATCAAACGAACAGGTTGTTCAACAGACCTGTCTAGAAATTGTGAGGAGACAAGATGACTGTCGATTATAACAGCAAAGCTTACTTGGATAAAGTAGACGCTTGGTGGCGTGCAGCCAACTACATTTCAGCTGCTCAAATGTACTTAAAAGATAACCCGTTGTTGAAGCGCGAAGTCGTTGAAAACGACTTGAAGGCTCACCCAATCGGACACTGGGGAACTGTACCAGGGCAAAACTTTATCTATGCTCACTTGAACCGTACCATCAACAAATACGACTTGGATATGTTCTACATTGAAGGACCAGGTCACGGTGGACAAGTAATGGTATCGAACTCTTACTTAGATGGTTCTTATACTGAATTGAATCCAAACATCCCACAAAATGAAGAAGGTTTCAAACACTTGTGTAAGATCTTCTCATTCCCAGGAGGAATCGCTTCTCATGCGGCGCCTGAAACACCAGGATCTATCCATGAAGGGGGAGAGCTTGGTTATGCCCTTTCTCACGCTGCAGGTGCTGTATTGGATAATCCAGATGTGATTGCTGCCACAGTTATCGGTGACGGTGAAGGAGAAACAGGTCCATTGATGGCTGGTTGGTTGTCAAATACCTTCTTGAACCCAGTCAACGATGGGGCTATCCTTCCAATCTTCTACCTCAATGGTGGGAAGATCCACAACCCAACCATCTTCGAACGCAAAACAGACGAAGAATTGGCCCTCTTCTTTGAAGGTCTTGGTTGGAACCCAATCTTTGCGAATGTCACTGCAATTTCAGAAGACCATGAAGCTGCCCACGCTTTGTTCGCTGAAAAATTGGATGAAGCAATTGAAGAAATCAAGAAAGTCCAAGCAGAAGCTCGTAAAGGTTCTGCTGAAGAAGCAACTCAACCAGTTTACCCTGTCTTGATTGCTCGTATTCCTAAAGGTTGGACTGGTCCAAAAGCATGGGAAGGAACACCAATCGAGGGTGGATTCCGTGCGCACCAAGTTCCAATCCCAGTAGATGCTCACCACATGGAGCATGTCGATGCTCTTCTTTCATGGTTGGAATCTTACCGTCCAGCTGAATTGTTCGACGAAACTGGTAAACTAGTTCCCGAAATTGCTGAAATTGCACCAAAAGGTGACCGTCGCATGGCGATGAACCCAATCACAAATGCTGGTGTGATCAAACCAATGAACACAGCTGATTGGAAGAAACATGCTCTTCAATTTAACACACCAGGTGAAATCATGGCTCAAGACATGATCGAATTTGGTAAGTATGCGGCAGACTTGGTAGATGCGAACCCAGATAACTTCCGTATCTTTGGTCCAGACGAAACCAAATCAAACCGTCTTCAAGAAGTCTTCACTCGTACAAGCCGTCAATGGTTAGGACGTATGAAACCAGACTACGATGAAGCATTGAGCCCTGCTGGTCGTGTCATTGACTCTCAATTGTCAGAGCACCAAGCAGAAGGAATGCTTGAAGGATATGTCTTGACAGGTCGTCATGGATTCTTCGCTTCTTACGAATCCTTCCTTCGTGTTGTGGATTCTATGATCACTCAACACTTCAAATGGTTGCGTAAGTCTAAGACCCATACAACATGGCGTAAAAACTACCCAGCCTTGAACTTGATTGCAACTTCAACTGTCTTCCAACAAGACCACAATGGTTACACTCACCAAGATCCAGGTATCTTGACTCACTTGGCTGAGAAAACTCCTGAATATATCCGTGAGTACTTGCCAGCAGATACCAATAGCTTGCTTGCGGTAATGGATGAAGCCTTCAAGGCAGAAAATATGATCAACTTGATCGTTTCTTCTAAACACCCACGTCCTCAATTCTACTCAGCAGCTGAAGCAGAAGAATTGGTTCGTGAAGGATACAAGGTGATCGATTGGGCATCAACTGTTTCAGCAGATGAAGAGCCAGATCTTGTTATTGCTGCTGCAGGTACAGAGCCAAACTTAGAAGCTCTTGCTGCTATTACAATCTTGCACAAAGCCTTCCCAGAATTGAAGATCCGCTTTGTCAACGTTATCGACATCTTGAAATTGCGTCACCCATCCGTTGATGCGCGTGGGCTTTCAGATGAAGAATTTGACAAAGTCTTCACAACTGATAAACCAGTCATCTTTGCCTTCCATGGTTACGAAGGCATGATCCGTGATATCTTCTTCAACCGTCACAACCATAACCTTCGTGTACATGGTTACCGTGAAAACGGGGATATCACCACACCATTTGATATGCGTGTGATGTCTGAGTTGGATCGCTTCCACTTGGCACAAGATGCAGCTAATGCAGCTCTTGGAGCAGAAGCAGCTGAATTCGCAGCTCAAATGGATGAAACAATCGCCTTCCACCATGACTACATCCGTGAAAACGGAGACGACATTCCAGAAGTTCAAAACTGGAAATGGGAAAACGTGAATAAATAAGAAAAAGAGCCGGAGTAATCCGGCTTTTCAGATTTAAGACAAAGTCATATTAAAAACTTTCCTTAAGTGAGTACGGACGTCAGTGAACTTCTTCGAAGTTCCAAGACTAATTATTGAGACTAAGGTCTCAATAATTCCGAGTGCCTGAAACTGATTGTTTCAGGCACTTTTCTCACAGCGGAAAGTTTCGCATTTTTTTGAATCGATTTAAAAATTGGAACTCGTTTTTATTTCTTTGCAGAATCGCTTTAGTTATTTTACTTTAAAATAGTTTGTCTACATTCTAAATATCCGGAGCAATCCGGCTTTTTTGCTGCTCTGAATGTAGGGGGGATAAAAGATACATGAAAAGATGTTCGGAAATCAAGCGCTTTCCAATAAAATTGTAAGAGTTTCTGGGAAAATATTGAAGTAAAACCGAAAAAATAGTAAAATGGAAGAGCTGATTGCAGCAAATCAACTGTTCTGCGTTCTCCTTTTTGGAGAAGTGTTCTACATTAGAAAATGGAGTATTCTATGAAGAAAAAAATTATCTTGAAAAGCAGTATCCTAGCGGTCGCTGCAGGTCTTAGTGTTTTTGCGATCAATAGCGTTTTTGCAGACGAATTGCCCGTGCAGTTCATGGGCATCAATGACTTCCACGGTGCCTTGGAACAAACGGGGACAGCTCGTTTAGAAGGCGAAACTGTGAAAAATGCAGGAACAGCCCCACTTTTGGCAACCTACTTGAACGATTCACAAAAAGACTTTGAAACGGAGAATGCAGGAACGCCAAATGCCAGCATCCGTGTACAAGCTGGAGATATGGTCGGAGCTAGTCCAGCTAACTCTGCCTTGCTTCAAGATGAACCGACTGTAAAAGTCTTCAATGAAATGAACTTTGAATACGGAACCCTTGGTAATCACGAGTTTGACGAAGGACTTGGTGAATTCAACCGGATCATGAAGGGGGAAGCCCCAACACCTGGTCAATTCAACAAGATCGTCGATGAGTATCCTCATGAAGCTTCTAAACAAGAAGTCGTGATTGCCAACTTGGTCGACAAGGATACCAATAAAATCCCATTTGACTGGAAACCTTATACCATCAAAGAAATCCCAGTCAATGACAAGACCGTTAAGGTCGGATTTATCGGGGTTGTTACGACAGAATTCCCAAATCTTGTCTTGCGTAAAAATCATGAACAATACCGGGTTTTGGATGAAGCAGAATCAATTGCTAAATATGCCCGCGAATTGAATGACCAAGGGGTTCATGCGATCGTCGTTTTAGCTCACGTCGCTGCAACAAGTAAAAACGGTGTCGCAGAAGGACCGGCTGCAGACATGATCAAAAAATTAAATCAAATCTATCCTGAAAACTCAGTGGATATCGTCTTTGCAGGTCATAATCACCAATATACAAACGGGATGGTCGGAAATACCTTGATAGTTCAAGGTACGTCTCAAGGGAAAGCCTACTCGGATGTCCGTGGAGTCCTAGATACAGATACAGCTGACTTTGTCAAAGCTCCAACTGCTAAAATTATTGCGATAGATCCATCTAAAGGCAAAGCAAAAGATGCCAAGATTCAAGCGATCATCGATGATGCCAATGCGACGGTTAAAAAGGTAACAGAAGCAAAAATCGGTACAGCAGACAAGGCTGAAAATATTACCCGTGAATTGAATGCACAAAAAGAAAGTGCTGTTGGAGATTTGGTCACAGCAGCGCAACTAGAAATTGCCAAAAAATCAGGTTATCCAGATGTTGACTTTGCCTTTACAAATAATGGGGGAATCCGTGCAGATCTTGTTGTCAAGCCCGACGGAACTGTAACTTGGGGAGCGGCTCAAGCGGTACAACCATTTGGAAATATCCTTCAAGTAGTTGAAATTACTGGAGACCAAATCTACAAGGCATTAGACCAACAGTATGATGAGAAAGAACTCTACTTCTTGCAAATGGCTGGCATCAAGTATACCTACACAAAACCAGCGGATGCCACAGAAGAAAATCCTTATAAGGTCGTGAAAGCTTACAAGGCAGACGGTACCGAAATCGATCGCAACAAGACTTATAAAGCGATTATCAACGACTTCTTGTATGGGGGTGGAGATGGCTTCTCAGTCTTCCGTGATACCAAATTGATCGGGGCTATCAATCCGGATACAGAAGTCTTTATCCAGTACATCCAAGATTTGGATAAGGCAGGGAAGAAATTATCTGCTTCTATTTTAGGCAACAAGACATTTGTGGAAAAAGTGGAAGAAGATACACCTACTCCAGAACCTCAACCAACTCCAGAACCACAGCCAGCGCCAGTCGATCCAGTCAGTCCTGAAAATCCAGTCCATCCTGTAGCTCCAGTAACTCCGGCTACCCCAACTCCTCAACCTGAAAGCCCAGTTATCCCAGCTAAATCAACTACACCTGAAACGAAAGAAGTTGCAAGTGTCAAACCAGTCGCTGTCACTTATCATACGGGTGGTCAAGCAGAAGTAGCTACTACACCAGCAACTGGTCTTCCAAAAACAGGTCAAGATGAATTGGCATCAACAGTCCTTAGCCTCTTTGGTATGACCTCATTAGCTTTAGCAGGCTTTGTAGCTAGCAAAAAACGTGAAGGTTAAGTCGTTCATCCGTTAACTTACCCTAAAAAACGTCCGTTCTTTTAAGAAACGGACGTTTTTCATGTCTTAAGCTGTTTTCTCCACCCAGACACTGCGGACAAAGAAGAGGCTGATCAGAGCTAGTGCTAGAAAGGCAACTCCAAGGTAATAATAGTGTTGATCCATTGTAGTAGATCGACCAGAGAGGTTGACAATCCCTCGGTAGAGGGCTCCGGCTGTGAGCGTAGCCACTCCTGAATTCCAAAGATTGAGACTCAGGCGAGAGAGGCCTTTCACCATCAACTGTAGAAGCACTAGTAGGGCGCCACCGATCAAAGGAATCAAGAAGAGGTAGTGCATGAAGGCAGAGGTTTCGCCAAAACTAAAGTGTTCATAGATGCGACTTCCGACAAAGAAGAAAGCTGAAATCAGAGTGTACCAGAGAATCGTTTTTTTCAACCGTTGTTTAATAGGATTAGTAACCGATGTAGACAATGTCACTCACCGCCCTTTCTGAGATAGTACCATTTGTTGTTGGTTTGTTAATGACTTGGCCATTGAAGTAAAGGGTAGAAGATCCACCCCCATCCAGGTTGTAGGCTGTTTTGACGCCATACGATTTCATCACTTCCGCTAATTGGTAGAGAGAAAGCCCTTCACTTTCTGAAGTCCGTCCGTCTGACACGACGATAATGTAGTGGTTTTCATCGATGATCCCAATCGCTGTCCGTGGGTTGGATGCCATAGATTGCCCGACCTCTGAGTTGGTATCGACGGTAATTTCTCCATTTTCAACTAAGGAAGGACCGAAAGCGAGGAGATTGACGACCCCGTCCTTGACCAATTGATCTGCAGAGATCTCATCTTCGTAGATAATTTTGAAGGATCCATCCTTGTAAATGGCCAGGTCACCATTGCTTGCATCTTCCCGAACGGTATCGCGGTAGACCACTCCATTTCGGATGACATATCCTGTACTGTTAGCCCCGTAATAGTCACCATTCACTGCTAGAATGGCACTGTTGTTGGTGGCTGTGACAGAGGTTTTAGCAGTCACGTTGGTTCCGTAAGTATTTTGTGCAAAGGCTGTTTTGAGGTAGTCAGATGAGCTGACTGTGATATCTGCAATGTAAACCTGAGTATTTTCAATCGTTTTTTCTGTTAGGCTCACCTGGATATTGTCATCTGAATAGCTAGTATCCGTCGTTGTAGCTGATGCAGCTGCTTTTTTGGCTGCCTTGGTGTCCGTAGTCGTAGCTTTTACGGTTTGGATGGCATCGGATAAGACAAAGGTCTTGAGCATAGAGTAGCTAAAACTGCTGGTCAAAAGAAGGCCAAAGCAGGCAGCATAGGTGTAGGATTTTTTAAAGAATTTCATGGTGGGGAGCAGTCCTTTCTTTGAAGATCACTTTTTTCTGGATCACCCATGAGACCAGAAAGAGGAGGAAGCCGACGACAATCTTACTGATTAGGAGATTGAGCCCGAAAGCAGTATAGAAGAGTCGAATCAAGAGCGTATCGAGAATAAAGAGGCCGAGGGCTAGGCCAAAGTAGCCACTTCCAGTTTTAGCGACGCTGTCTTTGTTCTTAAAGACTAGGTGCTTATTGGTCGAGTAGTTAAAGATGGAACTCGTTACACGAGCGATCCCATTGGCTAGGAGAATACGTAGACTAATGGGCACGGCCATCATCACGAAAAGGAAGAAGGCGTAGACCAGATAGTCAACGATAAAACTACTCAGAGAGGAGAGGGCAAACTTAAACATGTCCTTGTAGATCATGAGGCCATCTCGAATAGGTCGGAAATGGGAGCCTTCGTTGTCATTGATGTAGACCGTCTCGATGGGAACTTCCTCGATGGGGAAGGATTTGCTTGCTGCGAGGAGCACATTCATTTCATATTCATAACGCTGTCCTTCAACCTCAAGCATGAAAGGCAAGAGATTCCTAGTGAAAGCCCGTAAGCCCGTTTGGGTATCGCTGACCGCCACTCCGGTTTGTTGTTTGAAGAGAAAACGGGTCAATTTATTCCCGAAAGCAGAACGCAAAGGAACTTTTCCAGAGAAGGCGCGTGCTCCTAGAATAAGTGATCCAGGATGCTCTTGAGATTGGTTAACAACCCTGAAAATATCCCAAATTTTGTGCTGACCGTCTGCATCAGCTGTTACAATGCTTCCATAGGTGCCTCTTTCTAGGATGTAGGCATAAGCAGTCTTGAGAGCTTGCCCTTTTCCTTGGTTGTGCTCATGAGTCAGAACTGTCGCAAGACCCTCTAATTTGTCAAAAATCACTTTCTTGTCAGCGTCGCTCCCATCATCGACCACGATGATGTGGAGATCGCTCTTAGCGTGGACCAAGCGAACCAGTTTGACAAGATTCAGATCCGGTTGATAGGCGGGGATGATAAGATAATTCATAATCGTTCCTCGTTTCTTGAGATTTGTTGTAGCTAGTATAAAGACTCAAGCTTAAAGCTAACTGATATCAGTTTTCTTTAAGGAAAGGAGAGGAAGAAGGGGAGGGGTTTCTTCTATAAAGTGTCATTTTTTAGGACATTTCTTTCTTTTTTATCGAAGGGGACGTCCAGAAATCATTTTTTAAATCCTAAAGATAATTCTTGCCTTTGTTCCAAAAGTCTGGTATAATAGTTTCTTGTGAGTAAACCTCACTTACCCCTTGCAAAGACAGGGGGTCATTAGTCCAAAAGGAGGAACATTATCAATGGCTAAATACGAAATTCTTTATATTATTCGTCCAAACATTGAAGAAGAAGCTAAAAACGCTTTGGTAGCACGTTTCGATTCTATCTTGACTGACAACGGTGCAACTGTTGTTGAATCAAAAGATTGGGAAAAACGTCGTCTTGCATACGAAATCCAAGATTTCCGTGAAGGACTTTACCACATCGTAAACGTTGAAGCGAACGACGCTGTAGCTCTTAACGAGTTCGACCGTCTTTCAAAAATCAACGGTGACATTCTTCGTCACATGATCGTAAAAGTTGACGCGTAAGAAATCATCAGAGGTGACTTATGATTAACAATGTTGTACTTGTCGGTCGTATGACCCGTGATGCTGAACTTCGCTACACTCCAAGCAATCAAGCAGTTGCTACATTCAGCCTAGCTGTCAACCGCAACTTCAAGAGTCAAAATGGAGAGCGCGAAGCCGATTTCATCAACTGTGTGATCTGGCGTCAGCAAGCAGAAAACTTAGCCAACTGGGCTAAGAAAGGTGCTTTGATTGGGATTACCGGTCGCATTCAAACACGTAATTACGAAAACCAGCAAGGTCAACGTGTTTATGTCACTGAAGTCGTAGCAGACAGCTTCCAACTATTGGAAAGCCGTGCAGCACGCGAAGGGCATGCAGGTGGTGGTTATTCATCAGGTAATGGTGGTTTTGCTGGAAATGCAACCCCAAGCTTTGGTGGATCTGAACCAAACAATGCAGCGCCAAACTTTGGTCGTGAAGAAAATCCATTTGGAGCTAATCCAATGGATATCTCGGACGACGATCTTCCATTCTAAGAATGGGTTTAACGAATTAAAACTATAAAGGAGAATTAAACATGGCTCAACAACGTCGTGGCGGATTCAAACGCCGTAAAAAAGTTGATTACATCGCAGCAAACAAAATCGAATATGTCGATTACAAAGATACTGAGCTTCTTAGCCGTTTCGTTTCAGAACGTGGGAAAATCCTTCCTCGTCGTGTAACTGGAACTTCAGCGAAGAACCAACGTAAAGTAACAACAGCTATCAAACGCGCTCGCGTAATGGCTTTGATGCCTTTCGTAAACGAAGATTAAAGAAAAGACCCTTACGGGTCTTTTTTTCAGGTCCGGGGGACCTCTTTTTCAGACCCTTTTGGATCTTTTTTGCGAGCATAGAAATGTGATAGTGAGTTAGGTCCGTGTGAAGCTCTTTGACCTTTCCCAAGCTCTAATTATGCTATAATGATGAAGAGAAAGGTATCAAGGAGCGCAACATGAAGGAAGGTGTAATCATCAGGAGGATGATAAAGGCAGATATTGAGCACATCTCTCAAGCCTTTATCCACCAAGGGTGGCCAGGTAGAGAGGATATCTTGACTAGCTATTTTCAGGAGCAGGAGAATAGAGAGAGGGACGTATTAGTAGCTGAGTCGGATGGATTTGTGGCAGGCTATATCACTATATTGCCTGTTGCCAAGCACGGCCCTTTCGTGGGAGTCTATCCTGAACTATCTGATTTTAATGTTTTTGAACCATTTAGAAATCGAGGGATTGGGAATCAACTCTTAGAGGAGGCAGAAAAAAGAGTCTGGCTACTATCAGAGATTGTTACTTTAGGGGTTGGTTTACACTCGGGTTATGGCCCAGCTCAAAGACTGTATGTCAAACGGGGCTATATCCCAGATGGATCTGGGGTTTGGTTTAGTGATCACCCCTTGGCCCCTTACAGTTCTTGTGAAAACAATGATGACTTAGTCCTCTATTTTTCAAAAAGATTGAACAGGGAAATACAGTAAAACAAAAACGGATGAAAACTTCATCCGTTTCTTTTTAACGTCGAGTTGCGGGTGCTGTGCTCGAACTTTTAATATTAAAGCGTTTCTTGAGGTAGAAGCGAAGGACAAGCGCTAGAGCTCCTAAAACGATGGCAAAAACATCTGGAATAGTTGGGTTGAGAACTTGTGGGAGTAAGGAAGTAAAGGACAAGACAATGACCCAAAGGAACATGACTCCAACAAGAATCGGCATGGATTTCCAAAGAGAGGGACGCTCACTGCGATCTTTTGTGCCATCCATATACTGATAGAAGAAGTAGTACATGAGATACAAGAGCAGGGCCCCTGTCAAACTTCCAAGAATCAAGGTGATCACCCCATAGCCAGTACGACGCGGTGCGACCAAGTTCATGAAGGCACTAATCGCAGCAAAGAC
This sequence comes from Streptococcus sp. HMSC073D05, assembly GCF_001812015.1. Taxonomy (NCBI): domain Bacteria; kingdom Bacillati; phylum Bacillota; class Bacilli; order Lactobacillales; family Streptococcaceae; genus Streptococcus; species Streptococcus sp. HMSC073D05. The sequence goes on along the minus strand of NZ_KV807481.1, from coordinate 63,527 downwards.
ACCAAAGATAAAGAGGAAGGAATCCAAAATCATGAGAGAGGGAGCATCGTTTAATTTCGGATGCTCTTTTTCATAGCGTTCTTTCTCGCTGAAAGAGTTCGCCCATACAGTTGGAGCTCCAAAAAGGGTCCGTGCCGGAATTCCTTTTCCTTGGTTTTCATGGATAGCTGGAAGAATTTCTTGGATGAGGCTTTCTGCTTCTTCCTCTGTCTTTCCGTTTTCAAGCAATTGGTGTTTGGCGATCCGGATAAATTCTTGATTTTTCTTACTAAGTTGATGAAGGTCGGTGTGAGACATAGTTACTCCTTTGATGTACAAGTTTGGTTAGAACCATTTTTTATGGATGAGGTAGACGACGAGAGACCCGGTCAGGGCAAAGGCGATGAAAATAATCAGCCAGAAGGCATGGGGTTCGCCGTTGAGCGGAAGCTCATTGTCCTTGAAGTTCATCCCATAGGCCGAAAAGATCATGGTTGGAATGGACATGACAATGGTGACGAGGGCCAGGGTCTTCATGATGTTGTTCTGGTTGTTGGAGATGATCGATGCGAAGGTATCGGTCATAGAGTGGAGAATGTTTCCATAAATATCTGCCATCTCGATGGCCTGCTGGGTTTCGATCAAGGTATCTTCCAACAGATCCTCGTCTTCTAGGTATTTCTTGATGTTACTAGTAGCACTGGTCAATTTCTTGATCACGCGCTCATTGGTTTTTAGAGAGGCCTTAAAGTAGACGATGGTTTTTTCCAACTCCATCAACTCAATCAGCTCTTCATTACGCGTTGATTTGTGGAGTTGACTTTCAATCTGTTCGCTTTTACGATCCAAGGTACGAAGCGCTGACAAGTAGAGTTCAGCGTTGCGATAGAGGATCTGAAAGATAAAGCGCGATCGCATAAAGGTATAGAAATTCCGCAAGCGTCGGTTGATAAAGATATCTAGAAGTGGCAATTTCTCCAAGCAAGTCGTGATAATAGCCTCTTCTGTCAGGATAATCCCTAGCGGAATGGTCACGTAGTAGGTCTGATTGTTCCGCTCTTCCTTAATGGGGACGTCGACGATAATCAAGGTATACTCATCTTCGATGGTCATACGGGACATTTCTTCCGCATCGAGTGGGGCCCGCAAGTCTGCAATATCAATATTAAAAGCAGAGGCGATTTCCATCGATTCACTTTGAGAAGGGTTAACAAGGTTGATCCAGCTACCGGGTTCCAGCGTCTCTATTTCTTTAAATTCAGTCGTTGTCGATAAAAAGACCTGTTTCATGGTGCCTCCCCTTGTTTTTTTACACCTTAACATTATATCAGAAAAAGGACGGTTTTGGATAAAAGAATACTAAAAAATTTGTTATAATGGAGGTTAACAAAAAGGTGATTAGAGTAAGAACATGCAAGATAAAATTGTCATTCATGGGGCACGCGCCCATAATTTAAAAAATATAGACGTGGAAATTCCACGGGACAAATTGGTCGTGGTGACGGGGTTGTCTGGTTCTGGAAAATCCAGTCTGGCCTTTGATACCCTCTATGCAGAAGGTCAGCGTCGCTACGTGGAGAGCTTATCGGCCTATGCCCGGCAGTTCTTGGGAAATATGGAAAAACCAGATGTGGACTCCATTGACGGCTTGAGTCCAGCTATTTCCATCGACCAAAAAACAACCAGTAAAAACCCCCGTTCTACAGTGGGGACGGCAACAGAGATCAATGACTACCTGCGCTTGCTCTATGCGCGTGTAGGGACGCCTTATTGTATCAATGGGCATGGAGCGATTACAGCTTCTTCGGTTGAGCAAATTGTCGATCAAGTCTTAGAATTACCAGAGCGCCAACGCCTGCAAATTCTAGCCCCTATTATTCGCAAGAAAAAAGGCCAGCACAAGAATATCATTGAAAAGGTGCAAAAAGACGGCTATGTCCGGGTGCGGGTCGATGGTGAGATCTATGATGTGACAGAGGTTCCAGAACTGTCTAAAAGCAAGCAGCACACGATTGAAGTAGTTGTGGACCGAATCGTGATCAAAGAGGGCATTCGCTCGCGGCTCTTTGATTCGATTGAAGCAGCTCTTCGAATTGCGGATGGTTATGTGGTGATTGATACCATGGATGGCAAGGAGCTACTCTTTTCGGAGCATTATGCTTGTCCAGTCTGTGGCTTTACCGTTTCTGAATTAGAGCCCCGCCTCTTTTCTTTCAATGCGCCGTTTGGATCTTGTCCAGACTGTGATGGGCTAGGTATTAAGCTAGAGGTGGACTTGGATTTGGTGGTGCCAGATGATCGCTTAACCCTTCGTGAAGGAGCGCTTGCTCCTTGGAATCCGATCTCTTCCAACTACTATCCACAGATGTTGGAGCAGGCCATGATCCATTTTGGCGTTGATATGGACCAGCCGTTTTCCGATCTTTCTCAAGAAGAAAAGGACTTGGTCCTCTATGGGTCAAATGGCAAGGAATTCCACTTCCACTATGAAAATGAATTTGGTGGAGTTCGGGATATCGAGATTCCTTTTGAAGGGGTCGTAAACAATATTCACCGTCGTTTCCGTGAGACCAATAGTGATTTCACCCGCAACCAAATGCGCTCTTATATGAACGAATTGACCTGTGCGACCTGCCATGGCTACCGTCTCAATGACCAGGCTCTCTCTGTTCGTGTCGGAGGAGAAAAGGGGATGCATATCGGGGAGGTGTCAGATCTATCGATTGCGGACCACTTAAAAGCCGTGGACCAGCTGGTCTTAACGGACAATGAAGCTACGATTGCAAGACCGATCCTAAAAGAGATTAAGGATCGCTTGACCTTCTTAAACAATGTGGGGCTCAATTACTTGACCCTGTCACGATCGGCTGGGACCTTATCAGGTGGAGAAAGCCAGCGCATTCGTTTGGCAACCCAGATCGGTTCCAACCTCTCAGGTGTCCTTTATATCTTGGATGAGCCGTCTATCGGCCTCCATCAAAGGGACAATGACCGCCTGATTGCCAGTCTCAAGAAGATGCGCGATTTAGGCAATACCTTGATCGTCGTCGAACACGATGAGGATACCATGAGAGAGGCAGACTATCTGATCGACGTCGGCCCAGGTGCCGGTGTCTTTGGGGGAGAGATCGTTGCGGCTGGAACTCCAAAGCAGGTGGCTGGCAATAGCAAATCCATCACCGGTCAGTACTTGTCCGGTAAACGCAAGATTCCGGTTCCAACAGAGCGCCGTTCGGGGAATGGCCGTTCTATTGAAATTACAGGGGCCAGTGAGAACAACTTACAAGACATCACAGCACGCTTTCCTCTGGGCAAATTCATCGCAGTCACTGGAGTTTCCGGTTCTGGAAAATCGACCTTGATCAATGGCATCTTGAAAAAAGCCATCGCTCAAAAACTCAACCGCAATTCGGAAAAACCAGGGAAATACAAGACCATTCAGGGGATTGAGCATATCGATCGCTTGATCGACATTGATCAAAGCCCGATTGGTCGGACTCCTCGTTCCAATCCAGCGACCTATACAGGCGTCTTCGATGACATTCGCGATCTCTTTGCTCAGACCAATGAAGCCAAAATTCGGGGCTATAAAAAAGGCCGCTTTAGTTTCAATGTCAAGGGTGGGCGTTGTGAAGCCTGCTCAGGAGATGGGATCATCAAGATTGAAATGCACTTCTTGCCAGATGTCTTTGTCCCTTGTGAGGTTTGTCATGGGCGTCGCTACAATAGTGAGACCCTCGAAGTCCACTACAAGGAAAAAAATATCGCAGAAGTGCTGGATATGACGGTCAACAAGGCAGTTGAATTCTTCAAGCACATTCCAAAAATTGAACGCAAACTCAAGACCATCCAAGATGTGGGCTTGGGCTATGTAACGCTAGGGCAACCTGCAACGACTCTATCAGGAGGGGAAGCGCAACGGATGAAGTTGGCTTCTGAATTGCACAAGCGCTCTACAGGGAAATCCTTCTATATCTTGGATGAACCTACGACCGGACTCCATACCGAAGACATTTCTCGCTTGATCAAAGTCTTAGAGCGATTTGTGGATGATGGCAATACGGTCCTTGTGATTGAGCACAATTTGGATGTCATTAAGACCGCAGACCATATCATCGATTTAGGACCAGAAGGTGGTGTCGGTGGTGGAACCATTATTGCGACCGGAACACCAGAGGAAGTAGCAGCAAATCCTGCTAGCTACACAGGACAATATTTGAAAGGAAAATTACAATGAATCAACGGATCAGCAACTTAAGAAACAAAATGAAAGCCCAAAACCTCAAAGCGGTATTGATTAACAATTTGAAAAACGTTTATTATTTGACCAATTTTTGGGGTTCAAACGGGACTGCTTTGGTGACAGAAGAACGTGTGGTCCTCTTTACAGATTCGCGCTACACCATCCATGCCCATGCGACTTGTTTCCCCTTTGTAGAGATTGTGGAAACCCGCGATGAGTTGACTGCAGCTGCAGAGATCGTTAAGGACCTTGGAATCAAAGAACTTGGTTTTGAGGACGAAGTGACGGTGGCCTACCATGCCCGCATGGCTTCTGTTTTCAATAGCATTAGCCTTCAATCCCTAGCGAACTTTGTGATGGAATTGCGCTTGATTAAAGATGAAACGGAGATTGCGGCCATTAAAAAAGCTTGTAGCATCTCTGACCAAGCCTTCCATGATATTTTGGATTATATCAAGGTAGGGCAAACGACAGAGTTGGAAGCAGCGACTTTCCTCGATTTTAGAATGCGGGAGTTGGGAGCTTCTGGTGTATCTTTTGATATTATTTCAGCAGCTGGTGAACGCTCTGCCATGCCTCACGCGACTCCAAGTGATCGGGTCATTTCAGCAGGAGATGCCTTGACCCTTGATTTTGGTTGCTTGTATGACCACTATGTCAGTGATATGACACGGACTATCTATGCAGGACATGTCAGCGACAAGGAAAGAGAAATTTACGAAACCGTTTTGAAAGCCAATCAAGCCTTGATTGATGCGGCTAAAGATGGACTTGGCTTCCGTGATTTTGATAAAATCCCACGTGATGTGATCGAAAGAGCCGGCTATGGTCAATACTTTACTCATGGAATCGGTCATGGAATTGGGCTAGATATCCACGAAGAGCCATACTTCAGCCAAACGTCTAAAGAAGCGATTCAAGCAGGGATGGTCTTAACAGATGAGCCAGGTATTTATATTGAAGGTCTCTCTGGTGTGCGGATCGAAGATGACCTCTTGATCACAGAAAAAGGCTGTGAAGTCTTGACCCTTGCTCCTAAAGAATTGATTGTCCTATAAAATAGACAGTATTTTCTTAACCCCTGTGTAACAAACAAAGATAAGAAAAGAGGCCTATGAAAAAACGAAGTGTAATAGTTGGAATTCTTCTAGTAGTCTTGCTATTTGTATTTGCTCCTTCTGCCCATGCTGGTGTCGGTAATACAGATAGTGGTGGCAGTAGCTTGATTGATTCAGGTGGTGGTAGCAGTTGGTCCGATAGTGGCAGTAGCTGGTCCGATGGCGGAAGTAGTTGGTCTGGTGGCAGCAGTTGGTCTGGCGGATCCAGTAGCTACAGTTCTGGTTCTGGAACAGACTCAGGTGGTGTAGTAGCAATTTTTGCTATCGTTGGATTGATTGGATTTGTCTATAATATTGCAAAAGAAGCTAATGAAAGTGATGAATCATTTTCTTCAAACAGTGGTCCAAAACGGACAACCGAAGAACGGGCTGGTCGACCAATTGAGAACAACTATGAAGCGATTCGCCGTATCCGTAAACTGGATCCAATGTTTGATGAAGACCGCTTCTTATCGCAAGTCAAGCTGGTTTATCTTCAATTGCAGTCTGCCTGGACAGAAAAAGATTGGAATTCCGTGCGGAATCTAGAAAGTACGAGTCTTTATGAGCAACACTTGACACAGTTGCAAGAGCATATTCGCGCCAAAACAACCAATGTTCTTGAGCGCGTGCGTGTGGAAGATTCGAAGATCAAAGACTTTATCGAAAATCCAGAAGGCAATGACCGCATCGAAGTCATTCTGTCATCGACGATGAGAGATTACATCCGAAGTGATGAAACGGGTCGTGTGATCGAAGGGGATCCAACCAAAGATCTCTTTACCGTTTACCGCATGGTCTTCCTCCGTGAACATGGAGCTCAGACAGAGATCATTAAGAATTCAGAAGTCGTTAGTGATCATTGTCCGAACTGTGGTGCGCCATTGACGATTGATTCAATCGACAAGTGTGAATATTGCCAAGCATCCTTGAAGCACAATCCAAAAGATTGGGTCTTGGATGTCTACGAAGTTGTGGATGAAATTGAATTCTACAGATAGGAGAATGTATGGGATTTATTAAAGCAGCCCTTTCAGCGGGCATTTCAAGTTTTCAAGATAGTAAATTTAAGGAAGCCATTACCTTGCCAGAAGCTGTTCCAGCAACAGCTTTGGCCATTAAGGGACAGCTCTTGACCAAAGATCCAGATGGGCGCTCTCGCCAGAGCAACCAAAATACGGGCCTATTGACAGATGGTTCTGTCGTCATCGTTCCCCAAGGCTATGTTGCTCTCTTGGTCAATAATGGAACTTTTCTAGGAGACCTTCTAGAAGCAGGGAGTCACGAATGGCAAGCCGGTGAAAATGCCTGGTTGTTTGAAAAGGGTGGTGTGAAAGGAACGTGGGATCAGTTCAAGAATCGTTTCTCATTTGGAGGCCAAGTGGTCACCCAACAAGAAATTATTTTTGTGCGGATGCAACCTTTTACAGGAAATAAATTTGGCACTCAAAATCCAGTTGAGTACTTTAGCGACCGTTACCAACAACTTCTTAGCATTCGTTTTTATGGTCTTTATGATGTTAAAGTAGCAGATCCTGTACTCTTTTACATCAGTGCAGTCAGTCGCCAAATCACTACAGATAAGCCATTTACCTTAGAAGATGTGGCTCAGGGAACCTTGCGCCAAAACCTGGCTCCAAAAATTGCAGTGGCCATTTCAAAATATACAGCAGAAAATAAGGCGGATATTTACAATATCAATGCGGACCAAGACGTCTTCAATGAAGTTGCAAAACGCGAAGTCAACAAAACTTGGACAGAATTATATGGTATCGAATTAACCAATGTCCTCATCGAAGATTTGAGCTACGATGCAGACAGTATGGCTAAGGTCAATAAACTGGACAGTGAATTGGCAGCGATGAAGTACAATACCATTGAAATCGAAGAACGTCGTGCTCGCAATGAAGCCTTGGTCGCAGCTGCTAAAAATGAAGGTGGCAATGGTATGAACATGATCATGGGGATGAACTTGGGTCAAGCCCTTGGCAATGACCTTCAAAAACAAGCCTCTCCAGCTCAAGACAAGCCACATACCTTCTACATTGAAGTAGATGGAAAGTATGTCCATGTCACCAAAGATGCTGATGGCAATATTGTGCCTGTGGACCAATAAGGAATAGTGAAGCTGGAGTTGGAGGTATAGAGATTCTAAGGACTCGTTCTTGCAATCGCTCTCCACCTTCTAGCCTTCCTAAAAAGAGAAAATTGCTGTTTGAGAAAAATCAAATAGTGTGTTACAATAAAGAGTAATCTATTTTTAAAAAAGAGGTAATAAAACATGATCGAAGCAAGTAAATTGAAAGCTGGTATGACTTTTGAAACAGCTGACGGAAAATTGATCCGCGTTTTGGAAGCTAGCCACCACAAACCAGGTAAAGGAAACACTATCATGCGTATGAAATTGCGTGATGTCCGTACTGGTTCAACATTTGATACTAGCTACCGTCCAGAAGAAAAATTTGAACAAGCGATTATCGAAACTGTTCCAGCTCAATACTTGTACAAAATGGATGATACAGCCTACTTCATGAACACGGAAACATATGACCAATATGAAATTCCAGTTGTGAACGTAGAACAAGAATTGCTTTACATCCTTGAAAACTCAGAAGTAAAAATTCAATTCTACGGAAGCGAAGTCATCGGTGTAACAGTCCCTACAACTGTTGAATTAACTGTTGCAGAAACTCAACCATCTATCAAAGGTGCTACAGTGACTGGTTCTGGTAAACCTGCTACAATGGAAACTGGTTTGGTCGTAAACGTTCCTGATTTCATCGAAGCTGGACAAAAATTGGTCATTAACACTACTGAAGGAACTTACGTTTCTCGTGCATAAGAGACATCTCAGGGTGTCAAATAGAAAGGAACTTCTATGGCAACTGAACAATTTGGTGACATCGTTATTGCACCACGTGTATTAGAAAAAATTATTGCGATTGCGACAGCAAAAGTAGAGGGTGTCTATTCGCTTGAAAACAAGAGTGTTTCAGATAGCTTATCCAAACGCTCCCTTGGACGTGGCGTCTACCTTCATACAGAAGAAGATGGTCAAGTTTCAGTAGACATCTATCTCTATTTAGAATACGGAGTGGCTGTACCATCTGTCGCTGTAGCCATTCAAAAAGCGGTCAAGTCTGCAGTTTATGATATGGCAGATGTAACCTTGGATGCTGTCAACATTCACGTTGTTGGTATCGCAACGGAAAAATCTCCAAAACCAGACTTGAAAGATTTGTTTAATGAGGACTTCCTCAATGACTGATGAAATTTTATTAGAATCACGTCGAGATTTGCGTGAGCGCGCCTTCCAAGCCTTGATGGCCTTGGAATACGATGGAGACATTGTTGAAGCTTGTCGTTTTGCTTATCTACATGATAAGGACCTAGCAGAAGACAAAGAAGTCGATCTTCCTGCCTTTCTCATGAATCTCGTGACGGGTGTCTACCAATCCAAAGATCAACTGGACCAGCAAATCGGTCAACATTTGAAAACCGGCTGGACTGTTGAGCGCTTGACCTTGGTAGAGAAAAACATCCTTCGTCTGGGAATTTACGAAATGACAGAGTTTGATACACCACAGATCGTCGCAGTCAATGAAGCGGTGGAATTGGCCAAGGCCTTTTCAGATGAAACCTCTTCACGATTTGTCAACGGTGTCCTCAGTCAATTTGTGACAGAAGAATAATTAAAAAAGAGCCGATGGCTCTTTTTTTGTGAAAAATATCCCCACAGTTTCTACTGAGGGGATACTGCTTTTAGACACTTTTTCCAGAGTGGAGACTAACGGGCAAGAAATAACCGGTAGTCGCTACTTTTTTTCCTTCGATCTTTTGGAGTAAAAGATCCACCATGAGGATAGCAATGTCTTCGAGGGGTTGTTGGATGGTTGTCAGTTCAGGTGTATAGGTCTCAATGAACTGGGTTCCATCATAACCAATCACTTTCAAATCCTGGGGAATCTGAATATCTAATTCTCTAGCGACTTTCATGATCAAGATCGCCGTCAAATCATCGGAGGCGAAAATGGCATCTGGTTTGTGGTGGGTTAAAATCTGTTTGATTTCCATTTCTTTGCGAATAGGGGAGAAATCACTGGAAACATTAATGATCATGGACTCAGGTAGAACCGATGCAAACCCCGCATGACGCAAGCCTGTTGGGGAGTTGGAGTTGTCATTCCCTGTGATCATGATAATCTTTCGGGCTCCGGTTTTTACTAAAGTTTCTGCTGCAAGCACCCCGCCAGCGTAGTTGTCTGAAGAGACAACCGGAATTTCTGGGGAGAGGTTGCGGTCAAAAGCAATGATAGGAGCAGTTACCCGGTTGTAATCTTCAATGCCCAAATTATGACTTCCTGAAATGATGCCATCTACCTGGTTAGCCTCCAACATCTCAATATATTCGCGCTCTTTTTCGGAGTCGTGTTCACTATTGCAGATGATGGTTTTATAGCCGTGTTTGAAGAGTTGGTGCTCTAGTTTGTCGATTAATTCAGCATAGAAAACATTGCTGATGTTGGGAAAGATCAAGCCGACTAACTTGGCTGATTTTCCTTGGAGGCTACGAGCAACATTGTTAGGTTTATAGCCCAATTCTCGCATGGCTTCTTGGACTTTTTGGATCGTTTTTTCAGACAGGTATCCTTTTTTATTGATGACCCGTGAGACAGTAGTAGGGCTGACACCGGCGAGTTTGGCGACATCAGTTAGCTTTGCGACCATAATCAAGTTCGTAGTAAGTTCCAGTAGGGTTTCCAGACTTGATCAATATTCCATTTTGATCCGCATGTGGGTAGACCCGACCAGAAAATACTTTTTCTCCTTTATTGATAAAGATTTCAAAAATTGAATTGTCAATGAAAATATTAGCGGTTGTGGCTTGGTTAGCGATTGGGCAGCTACGGCTCGTACCGAATTCTTGGGCATATTGCTCACCTGCCTGGCTACGATCGACTGTGACTAATCCCTTAGAGAGATCGAATGAGAGAGCTAAGCCCTTTCCTTCTGCATCGGCAAAGAGGACGATTTCGTTCTGGCTATCCTTTTCAAACTGCAATTCCAATTCATAGCAGTTCTTGGTTTGTGCCTTGTTGGCAAATTCCTCACTCTCAGCGCGCAAGTCCTTGATGGCTTCGACTGGGTATTGGTAGAGTTTTCCGTCTTTGATGGTTAATTCTTTGACCAGTGAGAGAGCTCCTTGGTAGTCATAGGAATCCGTTGGATAAGAAACGTCTGGAAGACCTAGCCAGCTAACAGCATAGGCACGTCCATCGGGAGCATTAAATCCTTGAGTCGCATAGGCTTCAAAACCATAGTCGAGATTATGCAATTCAGATACATCAACCATTTTGGCCTTTTCTGGATCAAAGCTTGCCCCGATCTTGTACATATTTGGATAGATATTGTCATAATCGAGAACGGATTTATCTAAGCCTTGAGGACAGTAGAGGAGAACGGGTTGGTCTCCAACAAAGACTAGGTTGGGACATTCCATCATATAAGCTGTCCGATCGTTTGCAAAATCCAAATCACCGACTGCAACCCAGTTGGTATAGTCGTTATCTACAGCCTTATAGAGACGGATGAATCCTTTTTTCTCAAGGTCTTGACCACCAACGATAGCATAGTATTGACCCTTGAAATTAAAAATCTGTGGGTCACGGAAGTGATCCGTAGAGTCAGCCGGTTGATCAATCAAGATTTTGTCAATTTTTTCGATCTTTCCGTCCTTGTCCATCAAAGCACCGACTTGGTAAGGATGACGAACCCATTCTGCATCACGAACATTTCCAGTGTAGAATAGGAATAGTTTGTCACCAAACTGCATGGCTGATCCGGAATAAGCTCCATGGCTATCCAGATCTGTGTCTGGAAGAAGCGTTACACCAGTTTCTTTGAAATGAACCAAGTCTTCACTTTCTGTTTGTACCCATGATTTTAACCCATGGGCTGCACCAAATGGGAAATTTTGGTAAAACAAGATCCATTTTCCATCAAAGTAGGAAAAACCGTTAGGATCATTTAAGAGACCAGCTTTTGGCTCTACATGATAATGTGTATGCCAAGGAGATTTCGCCATGTTTTCTTGGATGGCTTGCTTTTCTTCTTTTGTCCAGTCTTCGTAACGTCTGTAACGACGTTCAGTTGTCCATTCCATTTTATTCCTCCGAATTTTTTCTTACTTCCATAGTACCGATTTCCTATTAAAAATGCAAGCGATAAATGAAAAAAACGGCAAAAAATGTCAAACGATTGACATCTATTTTGTAGCTTGAAGAAAAGAGGAGAAGTTGGAAATCTATGAAAAAATGAAAGAAAATGAAAATAAAAGACTGGTTTAAAGTGCTAAAAAGCGTAGTATAGGCCTGTCTTAAAATGAAAATAGTTTCATGCTATCAAAATGTGTCAAAAAGTCCAAAAAAGTTTCAAAAAAATCCTGCAAAACGGTTGACATATTTTCAATACGTGGTACAATTAAAAACGTAGAGGCGGGTGAACCGTTTTCAAAACAATAAAAAATAAGGAGATTTTTGCAAATGTCAAATACAGAAATTGCAAAAAAAGTCATAGATGCAATCGGTGGGGTTGAGAACGTTAGCAGTGTTGCTCACTGTGCGACTCGTCTTCGCGTGATGGTAAAAGATGAATCAAAAATCAACAAAGATGTTGTTGAGAACATTGAAAAAGTACAAGGTGCTTTCTTTAACTCAGGTCAATACCAAATCATCTTTGGTACTGGTACTGTAAACAAGATCTATGATGAAGTAGTAGCTCTTGGCTTACCAACATCATCAAAAGATGAAATGAAAGCTGAAGCTGCTAAACAAGGAAACTGGTTCCAACGTGCGATCCGTACCTTTGGAGACGTTTTTGTGCCAATTTTACCAGCGATCGTTGCAACTGGATTGTTTATGGGGATTCGCGGTGCTATTGCTCAAGACCAGGTTTTGGCTTTGTTTGGTACAACAGCAGACGCATTTAAATCTACTGATTTTTATACATATTCAACAATTTTAACTGATACCGCGTTTGCCTTCTTCCCAGCCTTGATTTCATGGTCTGCGTTCCGAGTATTCGGAGGAAATCCTGTTCTTGGGATTGTAATTGGTTTGATGATGGTTAGTCCGACACTTCCAAATGCGTGGGTTGTAGCGGAAGATCCTTCTAAAGCAGCAACATACTTTGGTATCTTCCATCATGTGGTTGGATTCCAGAACTCAGTTCTTCCCGCTTTCTTCGTTGGTCTAATTGGTGCGAAACTTGAAAAGTGGCTCCATAAGAAAATTCCAGATGTCTTAGATTTGTTATTGGTTCCATTATTCACATTAACAATCATGTCATTCCTCGCTTTGTTTATTATTGGTCCATTCTTCCACAGCATTGAAGAATATGTACTGAATGCAACTAAGTTTATTTTAAATTTACCATTCGGACTTGCAGGGCTTCTTATCGGTGGGGTTCATCAGTTGATTGTCGTTACTGGCGTCCATCATATCTTTAATCTTCTTGAATCACAATTAATTACTGCAGATAAAAAAGATCCATTTAATGCAATCATTACAGCAGCTATGACTGCGCAAGCTGGTGCTACTTTAGCAGTGGCAGTAAAATCTAAATCTCAAAAAGTGAAAGCTTTAGCATTCCCAGCAACTATTTCTGCTTTGCTAGGTATTACTGAGCCTGCAATCTTCGGGGTGAACTTGCGTTATGTGAAACCATTCGTTATTGCTTTGGGAGCAGGTGCTGTAGGTGGTTGGATTGCATCTATGTTAAATCTGGCTGGTACAGGATTTGGTATTACAATTATTCCAGGTACACTTCTCTATCTAAATGGTCAATTATTGAAATATGTATTTATGGTTGTATTTACAACTGCACTAAGTTTCGGTTTGACTTATATGTTTGGTTATGAAGATGAAGCTTCATCAGTTCCTGCAGAGGACAAAGAAGCTGGTGCAATTATTGAAGAAGAAACAACTGGAGTTATTCCAGCATCTCTTCAAGACGAAACCATCATCTCTCCTATCGTTGGTAGTGCTGTAGCACTTGCTGATGTGAATGATCCTGTCTTCTCAAGTGGAGCGATGGGACAAGGGATTGCTATCAAGCCAACTGAAGGCGTTGTCTATGCACCAGCAGATGCGGAAGTAACTATTGCTTTTGCGACTGGACATGCTTACGGTTTGAAAACAGCTAATGGTGCTGAAATCTTGATCCACGTTGGGATTGATACAGTATCAATGAATGGTGAAGGATTTGATCAAAAAGTAGCTCAAGGCGATAAAGTCAAAGCTGGTGAAGTCCTTGGTACATTTGATGCAGCGAAAATTGCCGCAGCTGGTCTTGAAGACACAACTATGGTGATCGTCACTAACACAGCTGACTTTGCTTCTGTCACACCTGTTGCAACTGGATCTGTTGCGAAGGGTGATGCGATCATCGAAGTCAAAGCTTAATCGAAAAATAAGTTCTCAAGGACTGGTCTATCATCTCCAGTCCTTGAATTTTATTTCTCAAAAAAAGTGTGTTTTTTCTTTAGAGAAGAGAAAAAGATTGACTACAAAATATGCTATAATAAATACAGGATATTTTTCATAATAAAAAAGGAGCCAACATGACAAAATTATATGGAAGTTTGGAAGCTGGCGGTACAAAATTTGTTTGTGCAGTTGGTGATGAAAACTATAATGTTGTGGAAAAAGTACAATTTCCAACAACCAAGCCAATTGAGACGATTGATAAGTGTATTGAATTTTTCTCAAAATTTGAGGATCTAGTTGGGCTTGCGATTGGATCATTTGGACCAATTGATATCGATCCAAATTCAAACACTTATGGTTTCATCACAACGACTCCAAAACCAAATTGGGCCAATGTAGATATCGTTGGGGCTTTCCGACGTGCCTTGAATGTACCTATCTATTTCACGACAGATGTGAATAGTTCTGCCTATGGAGAAGTGGTCGCACGCAATAACGCGGGTGGTCATATCGAAAACTTGGTTTACTATACAATCGGAACAGGAATCGGAGCTGGTGTCATCCAACGTGGTGAGTTTATCGGGGGAGCTGGACACCCAGAAATGGGGCACTACTATGTGGCCCAACACCCAATGGATGTGGAAAAAGAATTCAAGGGTGTTTGTCCTTTCCACAATGGCTGTTTGGAAGGCTTTGCGGCTGGTCCTAGTCTGGAAGCTCGTACAGGTATTCGTGGGGAAAACATTGAACTCAACAGCAATGTATGGGATATTCAAGCCTACTACATCGCACAAGCAGCGGTGAATGCGACCGTTACCTTCCGCCCAGACGTCATTGTCTTTGGAGGAGGAGTAATGGCTCAACAACATATGTTAGATCGTGTTCGCACGAAATTTACTGCCCTCTTAAACGGTTACCTCCCTGTACCTGATGTGAGAGATTATATTGTGACACCTGCAGTTGCTGGCAATGGTTCAGCGACCTTGGGGAACTTTGTTCTTGCAAAAGAAGTGAGCGAGAAGTTTAAAAAATAAGTAGCAATTGTCTCTTAGAGGTTAGAAATAAGAGCGAGGAGGCTGGACAAAAGTCCTGGCCTCTCAATTGTTTTTGGATTGTCGAGCAAGACGCAGTGGCTGAGTGGGATATACTACGCTGATTTCATCAGCTTTTACAGCCTTACTCAACTGTGCGGAGGTGGGACAACGAAATCGAATTCTAACGAATTACCGATTTCTGTCCCACTCTCTTCTTTCGTCTACCTATCAAGAAGTGAGGAAGGAATGAAAAAGAATATTGTAAAAGATGTCTTATTCTTGGGTCAAAAGTCAGAAGAAGCGACACCTGAGGATCGCACCTTGGCTTTGGATTTGCAGGACACTTTAAATGCTCATCTCCTTGAGTGTGTGGGTTTAGCGGCTAATATGATCGGGGTGAAAAAACGGGCTATTATCATCCGAATGGGAAGTGAAAATTTGGTCCTGTTTAATCCTGTTCTCCTTGAAAAGAAAAAGCCTTACCAAACAGAAGAAGGATGCTTGTCCTTGGTGGGGAGTCGGCCGACCACTCGTTATGAGGAGATTTCAGTGGCCTATCGAGATGTGAATTGGAAAGCAAAAACAATTCAGTTGTCAGGTTTTCCAGCCCAGATCTGTCAGCACGAAATGGATCATCTAGAAGGCATTATTATCTAGAAGTCATTAATGGAGTCGATTGGGCTCCATTTTTTTAGTTCTTATAGAAACTTTTTTCTTGACAGGGATCTTTTTTGTGCTAAAATAGTTCTCATAGTAACTTTAAGGTTCTTAAGAGAACTATTTGGAGGAATGATGGAAAAGCCATTACAAGAATTAAAAAAAATTGGCCATCTCATTCACCTCATGGTGGAAAGAGAGGCTAAGAAGCGTGGGTTTGAATTTAGCGCAGGACCACAAGGTCAGGTATTGAGATTCTTATCTCATCGTGAAAAAGAGGGAAAAGTGACCTTGATTCGGGATGTTGAGCAGGAACTTCATATCTCAAAATCCGTGGCCAGTAGCCTGATCAAGCGAATGGAGAAAAATGGGTTTATTTATTTAGAGGCTAGTCCGACCGATAAACGGGCCAAGTATGTCTACCTAACAGACAGTGTGAAAGCCAATTTGAATGACATGAAGCAATTCTTTGAGGAAGTGGAGCAGAGTCTAGTAGCGGGTGTATCAGAAGAAGAATTGTCCACCTTTTTCAAGGTCATGCATCAATTTTATGAGAATATGAAAAAAAGGAGCGAGGAATGATCAATATGTTTCGGCGCTTAACCGCCAAAGAATGGAGCATGATTGCCCTTAGTACGGTCTTTATCTGTCTGGCAGTTTGGATGGATTTAAAGACCCCGGAATACTTATCCGATATTACGACCCTCTTAGCTAAGGAGGGGACCAAGGTTTCTGATATCATGGAGCCAGGGAGTAAGATGTTGCTCTTCTCTTTTGGAAGCTTTTTGATGGCAGTTTTTGTGGGCTTTCTAGCATCACGAGTCGCTGCCAGCTTTACGACGCGGCTTCGAGGAGAGATTTTCCACCAGGTGATGGATTACTCTGATGCCGAGATCAAGAAATTCTCCGTTCCCTCTCTCTTAACTCGTACAACCAATGATTTGACCCAGTTACAAATCATGATTGTCATGGGGATGCAAGTTGTGACGCGTGGTCCCATTATGGCGATTTGGGCCTTAACCAAGATTTGGGGGAAGAGCAGTGCCTGGACAACTTCTGTTGGGATTGCGGTCTTGATGGTCTTGATTCTTCTCTCTGTTCTGGTTCTTATTGCCTTTCCGCGCCAGCAAAAGGTTCAAGGCTTGACCGATGCCTTGAATGCGACGACACGGGAGAGTTTGACTGGGGTGCGGGTCGTTCGCGCCTACAATGCGGAAGCATATCAAAATGAGAAATTCCAGGCTGAAAACAAGGGCTTAACCCGTCTAAATCTCTTTGTTTATCGTTTGATGTCTCTGATGAACCCTGTTATGACAGTGGTATCAAGTGGCTTGACCCTTGCTATCTACTGGATTGGGGCGCACTTGATCAATGATATCACCATGCCAAAAGATCCTACAAAGATCCTCACCAGTCCTGCATTAGCGGATCGGACCAAGGTCTTCTCCGATATGATCACCTTCTCCTCTTACGCCATGCAGGTTGTCATTGGCTTTATGATGATGGTGGCCATCTTGATTATTCTGCCTCGTGCCTTAGTATCTGCAAAACGGATTAATCAGGTCTTGGCTCTTGAACCGTCTGTAGCCTTCCCAAGTGAGTCAAAAGAAAAATCAGACCAAGCAGGTACAGTAGAATTTCAAGATGTTTCCTTTAGATATGGACGGACTTCTCGTGCTGTGATTGAGCATGTGACCTTCTCAGCCCAAAAGGGACAAACTGTTGCCTTCATCGGGTCGACTGGTTCTGGTAAATCCACTTTGGTCAACTTAATTCCACGTTTTTACGATGCGACAGAAGGAAAGATCTTAGTGGATGGTGTCAATGTCAAGAATTATAGCCACCAAGAATTGAATAATAAAGTCGGCTATATCCCCCAAAAAGCTGTGCTCTTTAGCGGTACTATTCGCTCTAATATGGAATTTGGAGAAAGTAGTCAAGGAAAATTAGAGGATGAAGCCATCTGGAAAGCTCTTGAATTGGCCCAAGCCAAAGAGTTTGTTGCCACAAAAGAGAAGGGCTTGGATACAGAAGTAGCGCAAGGAGGAAGCAACTTCTCTGGCGGTCAACGTCAACGTTTGGCCATTGCGCGTGCCCTTGCACGTAAGCCCGAGATCCTCATCTTTGATGATTCCTTCTCAGCTCTGGATTACAAAACGGATCGTATCTTGCGACAAGCCCTGAAAGAAGAGCTGGCAGATACGACCAAATTGATCGTTGCCCAACGGATTTCGACCATTATGGATGCGGATTTGATTTTGGTCTTGGATCAAGGGAAGGTCGTCGGTCAAGGCACCCACAAAGAATTGCTTGCGACCAATGAAGTCTATCAAGAAATTGCCTATTCACAATTGTCTAAGGAGGAGTTGGAACATGCATAAAACAAAACAAGATTCGTCCCTTTGGAGACAACTTTCTCCCTATTTGAAGGGCTTCCACCTATTTTTCCTAGTTGCTATCCTCTTTTCAATCGTATCGAGTATTATCACGGTTATTGGACCGGATAAGTTAAAAGAAATCACGGATGCCATCACAAAAGGGATGGGAGGCGCCATTGATATTGACAAAATCACTTCGATTGCCCTGACCTTAGCCATCCTTTATGGAGTTGGAGCACTGGTGTCCTACAGCAGTAGTTTCATTATCTCAACAATGATTCAGCGCTTCGCAGAACGCTTGCGAAATGCCATCGCTGAAAAGATCAATCGTGTACCTCTCCAATATTTTGATAGCCATGAACAAGGAGATACCTTGTCTCGTGTGACCAATGACGTGGATTTGATGACCCAATCCTTTAACCAAAGTTTGGTTCAAATGGTCTCCTCTATCGTCTTATTGATTGGATCTATCTTTATGATGTTTAAGACGGACTGGCACTTAGCTGTCACAGCGATTGTATCCGTCTTTGCCGGCTTTGCTCTTTCCAGCATCATTATGGTCAAGAGTCAGCCTTTGTTTAAACAGCAACAAGATAATCTTGCCAAAGTTTCAGGCTATGTTGAAGAAATCTATAGTGGACATAATGTTGTTATTTCCTACAATGGTCGTCATCAAGCCAAAGATCATTTTGATGCCATCAACCAAGATCTGTACCATAGCATGTGGAAATCCCAATTCTTCTCTGGGATTATGATGCCCTTGATGCAGTTTGTAGGGAATTTTGGTTATGTCATGGTCTGTATCGTAGGGGCTGCCCTCACCATTAATGGAGATATTACCATTGGGACCATTGTGGCCTTTATGACCTATGTCCGTATCTTTACCCAACCAATTGGTCAAATGGCCCAAGGAATTACCCAATTACAATCAGCTAGTGCTGCTATGAGGCGTGTCTTTGAATTCTTAGACGAAGAAGAAATGGAAGACGAATCCCAAAAAACACGTCAATTGGAAGCGCCAAAAGGTCACGTCACCTTTGAACATGTTCGCTTTGGTTATTCAGCAGATAAGACTATTATCCATGACTTTACAGCTGAAGCGAAGCCAGGACAAAAGGTCGCTATTGTTGGTCCAACAGGTGCTGGTAAGACCACCATGGTCAATCTCTTGATGCGCTTTTACGACATTCAAGCTGGTAAAATTACCATCGATGGTGTGGATACTAAGGCCATGAGCCGTGAAGAAGTTCATGATGCCTTTTCGATGGTCTTGCAAGATACCTGGCTCTTTGAAGGGACTATTCGGGAAAACCTGGTCTTTAATCAAACCGATATTTCAGACGAAGCGGTCGAAGCGGCAACCCGAGCGGTTGGTGTCCATCACTTTATTCGGACCTTGCCGAATGGCTATGATACAGTATTAGATGATTCAGTAACCTTGTCCGTTGGTCAAAAGCAACTTTTGACCATTGCGCGTGCCCTCTTGAAGGATGCCCCGCTTCTTATCTTGGATGAAGCAACCTCATCTGTCGATACCCGTACAGAAGAGTTGATTCAAAAAGCCATGGACAAACTCATGGAAGGCCGAACTTCCTTTGTCATTGCCCATCGCTTGTCCACTATCCGTAATGCAGATCTGATTCTCGTGATGAAAGATGGAAATATTATCGAGCAAGGCAACCACCAAGAACTCATGAGCCAAAATGGCTTCTATGCTGATCTCTATAATAGCCAATTCACAGAAGAAGTAGCGTAACAACAAGATACAAAGGGCGTAACATATAAAGTGAAAAAAGAGAGTGAGACAGAAATCGGTAATTCGTTAGA
>NZ_KV807481.1:0-43726 GCF_001812015.1 Streptococcus sp. HMSC073D05 | reverse complement strand
ACAATTAAGAGGCTAGGACTTTTGTCCCAGCCTCATTTTTTTAGCGATAATAGTAATGGAAAAGACGTTTCTTGGAGACAGAAAAATGATAAATCATCAAATTTTAGTGCTAAATCATGTGAAAAAGAAGAAAGAAAAGATAAAAAAGAAGCCTGGCTTGACAGGCTTTCTTAGGATCGCGTATACTAGTAGTACAAAAATGAGATGATAGACAGGAGTGCCAACATGAAGCCCAATCTTCAAGATTATCCGAAATTTTATCGTTGGCTAACCCTGCCTTTTACGAGAAAGCCACATCGTGTGCAGGTCCTTCAAAGGACGAATCGAATCCTGACGTTCGCCATGCCAGGCATCTACGGCCTGGTCTTTTGTTGTCTATTTTTAAAGAAAACTTCAATGGGAGGCATCTGGCCTTTTTTCTGGATTCCTGCTTCGGGCTTTGTCTTGTTTAGCATCTTTCGTCATTGGGTCAATGTTCCGAGACCTTATGAGAAGTGGGAGATTCAACCCTTATTAGAAAAGAATTCATCCGGACATTCCTTTCCTAGCCGACATGTATTTTCGGCGACCATTATTTCTATGTGTGTCTGTCAGTTGTCGCTTCCGTTTGGAATGTGCTCGATGCTCCTATCTCTTCTATTAGCCCTTGTCCGAGTTCTTGGAGGGGTTCATTATCCCAAGGATGTCCTCGTCGCTTTGGGGCTGGGACTCGTTTGGGGAGGACTCTTTTTGCTGGCTTGAATGAACAAATTGCTGAAAATTGACCTTTGTCTAAGAGCGAGGGATAGTGTATACTGGAAAGTGGACTTAGAATAGGAGAGAAGATGAAGTACAGAAAAGCAGAAAAAGCAGATCTGGATCAGGTGGTTCGAGTAGCCAGTACAGCCTTTGAGGACTATCTATTTTTAAAAGTCATCAAGGATTTGGTTCGGGATCCCAAGCAATATCCTGCCTTTGTTGAGGCAATGATGCGCATCCTGGTAAAGGTTTTTCTCAAGCACCATATTTGCCTTGTGGCAGAAAAAAACGATGAAATTTATGCGGTAGCCTTGTTGCAAAAGGGACCGATTCCTTTTCGGGCCTATCTCTTAAATGGGGGATTCGGTTTGCTCAAGTTTATTTCCTTGAAGAATATGTTGTCCTACTTTAAATTTATGGAGGACACGGATAAGGAATTGGAGCAAAATGTAGACTTTGATTGGTATTTGATGCTTCTCGCAGTCGCCCCTAAACACCAACGGCAGGGCTATGGCAGTCGCTTTATGACAGAAGGAATTGAGCCTTTCTTGGAAGAGATCAAAGGTGAAAAACTAGCCTTTTATACCAATACCAAAGGAAATGTCTATTTTTACACGAAAAATGGTTACAAGGAAGTCTATTCAAGTGAGATTAGCTTTAACCAAGTAGAGATGGGTAGTTGGTATTTCTTGAAGGAACTAAAAAAACACTAAGGTTACAATCTTAGTGTTTTTTCATTGTAGCTGTGAATCTGCTTGAATGCCGAATTTTTCAAAGAAAGCTGTTCGTTCTTCTATGATAGCATCGGTCGGATGTTTGATATTCCGTAAGAGCTCAACAAGGTCCGGCGTGACTTCACGTAGCAGTTGCCCTAAAGACCAGATAGCCGTTGCGATATGGATCTGATTTTGCGAGGTCTCGATGATGTTCAGGAGTTTAGGGATGGATGAGCGGTCATTGGCATTGGCCAGTGCGATAATGGCATTGCGTTGGAGGATATTCTTACCTCGCCAGCTTCCAGCAACATGCCCGAATTTTTCCTTAAATTGTCCGTTGGACAGTTCTATAAAGGGAAGCAATTCTGGATGAGCCAGATCTGGATCGATTTCTGTTGCTAAGGGATTATCTAGCCCTTTGTTATAAGGGCAGCTAATCTGACAGATGTCACATCCATAGATGACCGTTTTAATTTTCTTGCGAAATTCTAGGTCCATCATGCCCTTGTCCTGAGTTTGGAAGGACAAACAGCGTTTGGCATTCATAGAGCCATCTCCGATTAAACAGGAGGTTGGGCATGCATCTAAACAACGTCGACAGTCTCCACAACCATAGTCGACAGGCTGATCTGGTTCAATTTCGAGATTGGTAATCAATTCCCCCAGAAACATGTAAGAACCGTATTCTTTTGAAATGACCAAGCCATTTTTTCCGATAAAGCCAATCCCTGCTCGTTGGGCGACAGCCGTATCAACCAGTGCTCCAGTATCGACCATGCCCTTATATTCAAAATCTTGCGTCATTTCTTCAATCCCAGCAGCTAAACGGTTGAGCTTGTCTTGAAGGACATAATGGTAGTCTAATCCCCAGCTGTTGGGAGTGAATTTTCCTCTTTTATAGGCTGTTTTTTGAGGTTGTTGCTTGAGTTTGTGGGGGTAGGCGACAGCGATTGAGATGATGGTCTTGGCGGAGGAGAGACTTAATTTGGGTTGGATGCGCTCTTCAATATTCTTATGCTCGAATCCAGAGTTCCGTCCTTCCTCAACGGCCAAGCGGAGCGATTTTTCCAAATAAGCGAAGTCATCAGCAGTTGTAAATCCGATTTTTGAAATCCCAATAGAATGCGCCAGTTGGATAATGTTTTCTTTTAGTGTCATCCCTTTCATTATACACAAAAATAAAGTTTCTGGCGAGAGAGGAAAACAATAGAAAGGGCTTTCAAAAACTTTCTTTTTTTTGTATAATAGAAACATGAAATGCGAGGAGGATATTATGGGACAACCATTATTTTTACATTCAGTCATGCAGGAAAAAATTTGGGGAGGAACTCGTCTGAGGGAAGAATTTGGTTACGAAATTCCGAGCGACCATGTCGGTGAATTTTGGGCGATTTCAGCCCATCCACATGGAGTTTCTAAAGTCGCCAATGGTCCATTCGAAGGAATGGGATTGGATCAGCTCTATCAAGAGCATCGGGAATTATTCGGTAATCGTAAAGAGCCTGTCTTTCCTTTATTAACAAAGATTTTGGATGCCAACGATTGGCTCAGTGTACAGGTGCACCCAGATGATACCTATGCAATGGAGCATGAAGGAGAACTTGGAAAAACCGAGTGTTGGTATGTGATTGCGGCCGATGAAGGGTCCGAGATTATCTATGGACACAATGCCAAGTCAAAAGAAGAACTCCGTCAGCAAATTGAGGACAAGAACTGGGATGCCTTACTGACAAAGGTTCCTGTCAAGGCTGGAGATTTCTTCTATGTGCCAAGCGGGACCATGCACGCGATTGGATCTGGAATCTTGATCCTTGAAACCCAACAGTCGAGTGATACCACCTACCGGGTTTATGATTTTGACCGCAAGGATGCTCAAGGAAACTTGCGGGAGCTTCATCTTGAAAAATCAATTGATGTCTTGAACATTGGAGAGCCTGCCAATAGCCATCCAGATACAGTTGTGATCGATGATCTTCGTATGACCACCTTGGTTGCCAGTGATTTCTTTACTGTTTACAAGTGGGAACTAACTGGAAAAGCTGATTTTGAAAAGACCGCTGATTACAGCTTGTTGAGCGTCTTAGCCGGAGAAGGGAAATTGACGGTAGATGGGAAGGATTATCCTATTCAAAAAGGAAGTCACTTTATCTTACCGAGCGATGTTGAATCTTGGACTTTGGAAGGGCAAGGTTTAGAATTGATCGTGAGTCATCCATAAAAAAGAAAGGGTTTGAGTTAAAAGTTGTGGAACAACTCAAGCCTTTTTTATCTGAAAACAATTTTTATGTTAAGTCTTGACTCTGACCTAAGGGGAGGGGTTATACTATCCTTGTAATACTCTTCGAAAATCAAATTCAAACCACGTCAGCGTCGCCTTACCGTATATATGTTACTTACTTCGTCAGTTCTATCTACAACCTCAAAGCAGTGCTTTGAGCAACCTGCGGCTAGCTTCCTAGTTTGCTCTTTGATTTTTATTGAGTATAAGGAGGAAATCATGTACCATATCAAAGAAGCTGCAGAGCTGTCAGGTGTCTCTGTCAAGACCTTGCACTACTATGACAAGATAGGACTTCTCGTCCCTGTCAAATCTGAAAATGGCTATCGGACATACAGTCAAGAAGATTTAGAACGATTACAGGTGATTCTCTACTACAAGTATCTAGGATTTTCTTTAGACCAAATAGCAGAACTCTTAGCCGAAGAAAAGTCTAACTTATTGCCCCATTTAACCAAGCAGTTAACCTATTTAACTCAGGAAAGAGAACGTCTAGATACCTTGATTTCCACCTTGCAAAAAACCATTCAAGAACAAAAAGGAGAAAGACAAATGACAATTGAGGAAAAATTTACTGGATTTAGCTACCAAGATACTCAAAAATACCATCAAGAGGCGGTAGACAAGTATGGTCAAGAAGTCATGAACCAAGCGCTTGAACGCCAAAAAGGTCGAGAAGATGAGGCAACAAGAGCCTTTAACCAAGTTTTTCAAACTTTGTCGCAAAATCTCAAAGATGGTCTACCCGTATCCGCAAATGAAAACCAAGATCAAGCAGCCAAACTGTTAGACGCGATTCGAACCTATGGATTTGACTGCTCTATAGAGGTTTTTGGCCATATTGGCAAAGGCTATATCTATAATCCAGAATTCAAGGGAAACATCGACAAGTTTGGGGCTGGTACAGCCCAGTACACTTCGGATGTCATTGCTTCTTATGTAGAAAATCAACCTAAATAAAAAAGTGAGAGTGGGACAGAAATCAGTAATTCGTTAGAATTCGATTTCTTTGTCCCGCCTCCGCACAGTTGAGTAGGGCTGTAAAAGCTGATGAAATCAGCGTAGTAGAGCCCACTCAACCACTGCGTCTTGCTCGACAATCCAAAAACAATTAAGAGGCTAGGACTTTTGTCCCAGCCTCGTTTTTTGCTTGGAAAAAATTGAAAAGAAACTGTCTTATCTATGGGAGGTAGAAGGAAAGAATGAAAACTTTATGAAAATTTCACAATTTCGGTTGACAGTCTTGAAAAAAAGGAGTAGAATAACCCCTGTTTTATGAAAAAGAGGCAGGGGATTCCCGGCCTCATGATCTTTTTTTCAAGGAGTTTTTTATGTTTTCAACATTGAAAAAATGGTTTATTGGCCGTCCGTTGAAATCTGGTGCAGAAGGTGAAGGAGGGCTGTTAGGGAAAATGCAGGCCTTGGCCATGCTCTCTAGTGACGCACTTTCTTCTATTGCCTATGGTCCAGAGCAAGTTATCCTGGTCTTGATGACGGTATCAGCAGGAGCTATTTGGTGGTCCATTCCAATTGGGATTGTGGTTCTAGTTCTCTTAGCCAGTTTAACGATTTCTTATCGCCAGGTCATTCATGCCTATCCTCAAGGCGGAGGGGCCTACATGGTGACTACGGAGAATTTGTCTCCGAAAGCGGGGTTGATCGCTGGTGGCAGTCTCTTGGTCGACTACATGCTGACGGTAGCAGTGTCTGTTTCTTCCGGTGCAGATGCCATCACGTCAGCGATTCCCTCTCTTCATCCTTATAATCTTCACATTTCCATTTTGTTGGTCTTGGTCTTGATGCTGATGAACCTGAGGGGATTGCGCGAATCGGCGACATCGTTGATGATTCCGGTCTACCTTTTCATTGTCAGTACCATTGCCTTGATCGGCTATGGTGTGATCCAAATTCTGACTGGTCAATTGGCCTATAACGCGACTGCTCATGTGGGTCAAACCATTTCAGGGGTTAGTGTCATTCTCTTGTTGCGGGCCTTTACGAGTGGATCAGCTTCCCTAACAGGGGTTGAAGCTATCTCCAATTCGGTTCCTTTCTTTAAGAAACCAAAAGCAAAGAATGCAGCCTCTACCTTGACCATCATGGCTTTGATTTTAGGGATCATGTTTGCAGGGATTACCTTCCTCAATTACTGGGTGGGTGTCGTACCAGCAAAAGGGGTAACAACTCTAGCTCAAATGGCCCAAGCTATCTTAGGAAATTCTCCGGTCGGACAAGCCTTCTTCTACGTTTTCCAATTATCAACAGCCTTGATCTTGGCAGTTGCGGCGAATACTGGGTTCTCAGCCTTTCCAATGTTGGCCTTTAACATGGCTAAAAACAAATACATGCCACACATGTATATGGAAAAAGGGGATCGTCTGGGCTATTCCAATGGGATTTTGACCTTGGCGATTGGTGCCATCGTCTTGCTCTTGATCTTTGATGGGCAAACAGAAAGCTTGATTCCGCTTTATACCATTGGGGTCTTCATTCCTTTTGCCCTTTCTCAAACAGGGATGGTTATCCACTGGAAACGCCAATATCAAAAAGGATTTCTCAAGTATTCACTTGCCAATATCCTCGGGGCAGCCATCTGTTATGGGATTGTCTTGATCCTCTTGTTGTTCCGTCTGCGTGAGATCTGGCCCTTCTTCCCTATTATCGGTCTTTTGCTTTGGATGTTCTTGAGTATCCGTAATCACTATGATAAAGTTGCGGCTCAATTGCGCTTGGGAGGTCAGATCGAAAAGACAAGTTATGCGGGCAATACCGTGATTGTCCTTGTTGGGAATGTCACTCAGGTAAGTGTGGGAGCTATGAGTTATGCAAATAGCCTAGGAAACGATGTTATAGCTATGCACGTCTCAACGGAAGAAACCAAGGTTAAAGACGCTGAGGTAGCAGAAGAATTTAAGCGTTATTTCCCTCATATTCGCTTTGAAAATGTCATGACGAGTTACCGAGATATTATCCAACCAACGGTTGAATTTGTCTCAAAAGTAGCTGAGGAGGCCAAGGAAAAAGGGAACACTGTTACAGTCTTAGTCCCTCAATTTATTCCTAAAAAACATTGGCAAAATGTTCTCCACAACCAAATGAGTTTGAAATTGAAGTATGCACTTCGTTGGCATGAAGAAGTGGTTGTGGCAAGCTATTCTTACCATTTGTCTGAATAACGATCGCCTAAAGAAAAGATGTCTGCTTGAGCAGGCATCTTTTTGGATTTTCTTACACGAAAAAAACCACTCGAAAGTCTTGTAAGATACAGCCTTGATCTTGAAAAAATGTTTAAAAAATGCTAGAATAAAAAGAACATTTTAGATTTTGAAAAATTCAAAGTAAGGAAAAAAATGGCAAATTTATTAAAAACAATTATTGAAAATGATCGAGGCGAAATCAAACGCCTTGAAAAAATGGCTGATAAGGTCTTTTCTTATGAAGACCAAATGGCAGCTTTGACGGATGACGAATTAAAAGCGAAAACAGTTGAGTTTAAGCAACGTTACCAAGATGGTGAGTCTTTGGATGATCTCTTGTACGAGGCTTTTGCAGTTGTTCGTGAAGCTGCAAAACGGGTTCTTGGTTTGTTCCCATACAAGGTTCAGGTCATGGGGGGAATCGTCCTTCACCATGGTGACGTACCAGAGATGCGTACAGGGGAAGGAAAAACCCTGACAGCAACCATGCCGGTATACTTGAATGCCTTGTCTGGCAAAGGGGTGCACGTTGTCACCGTCAATGAATACTTGACAGAGCGGGATGCAACAGAGATGGGAGAACTATACTCATGGCTTGGCCTTTCAGTAGGGATCAACCTTGCAGCAAAATCTCCAGCTGAGAAAAAAGAAGCTTACCTCTGTGATATCACTTACTCAACCAACTCAGAGATTGGTTTTGACTACTTGCGTGACAACATGGTTGTGCGTGCAGAAAACATGGTTCAACGTCCATTGAACTATGCCTTGGTCGATGAGGTAGACTCCATCTTGATTGACGAAGCCCGTACTCCGTTGATCGTTTCTGGTCAGACAGCTTCTGATACGAGCCAGCTCTATCACATGGCGGATGCTTATGTGAAGACCTTGACAGAGGACGATTACATTATCGATGTCCCATCTAAAACCATCGGTTTGTCTGATTCAGGAATCGATAAAGCAGAAAGCTACTTTAATCTTGAAAACTTGTACGATATTGAAAACGTAGCTTTGACTCACTTTATCGACAACGCCCTTCGTGCCAACTACATCATGATTTTGGATATCGACTATGTGGTCAGCGAAGATCAAGAAATCTTGATCGTCGACCAATTTACTGGTCGGACCATGGAAGGTCGTCGTTATTCTGATGGTCTTCACCAAGCGATCGAAGCCAAAGAAGGTGTTCCAGTTCAAGAAGAAACCAAAACATCTGCATCGATTACTTACCAAAACCTCTTCCGTATGTACAAGAAGTTGTCAGGGATGACAGGGACAGGGAAAACTGAAGAAGAAGAATTCCGTGAAATTTATAACATTCGCGTGATTCCAATTCCAACCAACCGTCCGATTGCTCGTATTGACCATCCAGACCTTCTCTACCCAAGCTTGAAATCAAAATTCAAGGCTGTTGTAGAAGATGTCAAGTCTCGTCATGAAAAAGGTCAACCAGTCCTCGTAGGTACCGTTGCCGTTGAAACCAGTGATTACCTTTCTCAATTGTTGGTTCAAGCAGGTGTCCCTCACGAAGTTTTGAATGCGAAAAACCACTACAAAGAAGCGCAAATCATCATGAACGCTGGTCAACGTGGTGCTGTTACCATCGCGACCAACATGGCCGGACGTGGTACCGATATCAAGCTCGGTGAAGGAGTTCGTGAACTTGGTGGACTTTGTGTGATTGGTACAGAGCGTCACGAAAGCCGTCGTATTGATAACCAGTTGCGTGGACGTTCTGGACGTCAAGGGGACCCAGGTGAATCTCAATTCTACCTTTCTCTTGAAGATGAGTTGATGCGTCGTTTCGGTTCAGAGCGTATCAAAGCAGTGCTTGATCGCTTCAAGTTGAGCGAAGAAGAATCGGTGATCCGTTCAAATATGTTCACACGTCAAGTAGAGGGTGCACAAAAACGGGTTGAAGGAAACAACTACGATACCCGTAAACAAGTCCTTCAATACGATGACGTGATGCGGGAACAACGGGAAATTATCTACGCTGAACGCTATGATGTTATCACAGCTAACCGTGACTTGGCACCTGAAATCAAGGCCATGATCAAACGGACCATCAAACGGATTGTTGAAGGGGCCAGCCACTCAAGCAAGGAAGAACGCGTTGAAGCGATTCTGAACTTTGCCAAATACAATTTGGTTCCGGAAGATACGATTTCTGCAAGCGATATTGAAGGAAAATCTGACAAGGAAGTTATCGATTACTTGTATGCACGTGCAGAAGAAATCTATGCTAGCCAAGTAGCGAAATTGCGTGACGAAGAGTCTGTGCAAGAATTCCAAAAAGTCTTGATCCTTCGTGTGGTGGACAGCAAGTGGACGGACCATATCGATGCTTTGGATCAATTGCGAAATGCGGTTGGACTCCGTGGGTATGCGCAAAATAACCCAGTGGTAGAATACCAATCAGAAAGTTTCCGTATGTTTAACGATATGATCGGATCGATTGAATTTGATGTGACTCGTCTCATGATGAAAGCCCAAATTCACGAACAAGAACGTCCACGTACGGAACACAGTATTTCAACAACTGCGACTCGCAACATTGCAGCGCAACAACAAGATATTCCAGCAGATATTGACTTGTCACAAGTGAAACGCAACGATTTATGCCCTTGTGGTTCAGGTAAGAAATTCAAAAACTGTCACGGACGTAAATTTTAAGAGCTCCTCTGAAATAGAAAGAGGATGGGTCTAGGTAGCATAAGGAGGCCGTATGGTATTCATTACGAAGAGCAATAAGATTGATGAGCAAGAGATCACTTCGCTTTACCGCTTGGAAGGTCCAGCCTTGGAGCGCAAAGAAGCGCGTGATCGAGAATTGGAAGCTATTATCAAAGGAGAAGACCAACGGATCCTTCTTGTGATCGGGCCTTGCTCTTCTGATAATGAAGAAGCTGTGATGGAGTATGCCCGTCGTTTGGCAGACTTGCAAGAGCAAGTGAAAGATCAAATTTTCATTGTGATGCGGGTCTATACGGCTAAACCTCGGACCAATGGGGATGGCTATAAAGGCTTGATGCACCAACCAGATACACATGCAGCACCAAGCTTTGTGGATGGTTTGAAAGCAGTCCGACATCTCCACTACCGTGTGATTACCGAGACTGGTTTGACAACTGCGGATGAGTTGCTTTATCCAGCAAGTCTTCCTTATGTTGAGGATTTAATTTCTTATCATGCCATTGGAGCTCGTTCAGTTGAAGACCAGGAGCACCGCTTTGTATCTAGTGGGATCTCTGCTCCGACAGGCATGAAGAATCCAACTTCTGGAAATCTTTCTGTCATGTTCAATGCGATTTATGCAGCCCAACATCCCCAAAACTTTTTGTTCAATGCCCAAGCAGTGGAAACATCAGGAAATCCTTTAGCCCATGCGATCCTTCGTGGAGGCTTGGATGCAAGTGGTAAGAATATTCCAAACTACCATTATGAAGATTTGCTAGCGGCAGCAAAACGCTATAGCGAAATGGGCTTGCAACATCCCTTCATCCTGGTGGATACCAACCATGACAATTCTGGCAAACAATTCGAAGAGCAAGTACGCATCGTGAGAGAAACCATGATGAACCGTGCTTGGAACAAGGATTTGGCAACTTTAGTTCGTGGTTTCATGATTGAATCCTATCTAGAAGATGGCCGTCAAAATGAACCAGTGGTTTATGGTCAATCCATCACAGACCCTTGCCTGGGTTGGGAAAAAACACAGGCCTTGGTCAAAGAAATTGCAACGATGAATAAGTAAAAGGCAGGGGCGGAAGGAGTGATTCTTTAGCCTCTTCTCTTTTGTCAGTAAAACGATACTGAAACGATAAATAAGGATAAAACAAGATGATCAAAGGACATGGCATCGATATCGAATCGATCGCTGCGATTGAAAAAGCCTATCAGAAGAATACCCGATTCGCTGAAAAAGTCTTAACCGAGGCTGAGCGAGAGCGCTTTGAGGAATTGTCTGGAAAACGGAAAATGGAATACTTAACGGGCCGATGGTCCGCCAAAGAAGCCTTTTCAAAGGCAATGGGAACAGGGATTGGACCGGTTGGTTTTCAAGAGTTAGAAATTTTAAATGATGCCCACGGAGCTCCCTATTTTTCCAAGTCTCCTTTTTCTGGGAAGGTATGGATTTCGATCAGTCATAAGGGAGACCTAGTGTCGACCAGTGTCATTTTGGAGGAAGAAAATGAAAGCAAGTAAACATAGACCAACGGTTGCAAGAGTCGATTTGGATGCCATTGCCTTTAATGTGCAACAAGTCAGTGAGCATATTCCAAGTCAAGCCTTGAAATATGCAGTCGTCAAGGCCAACGCCTATGGTCATGGGGTCGTTGCGGTGACCAAAAAATTGGCACCTCAGGTAGATGGTTTTTGTGTTTCCAATATGGATGAAGCCCTTGAAATTCGTGAAGAAGGTTTGCAACACCCTCTTTTGATTTTGGGAGTTGTGCCGAGTGAAACAGTGAATCTAGCCAAAGAGCATGACATCCGCTTAACGGTGGCGAGTCTTGCTTGGTTGGTTCAATTGCTTGGACAAGAAGCAGATCTTTCAGGATTGAAGGTCCATATCAAGGTGGATTCTGGAATGGGGCGGATTGGATTCCGAACGATCGAAGAGATCAAAGAAGCTGAACGCCTCCTCTTAGCAGCTGGAGCTGAAATTGAAGGAATCTTTACTCATTTTGCGACAGCAGATGAGGCAGATGATCGAAAATTCCAAGCGCAATACCAGTTTTTCAAAGAAGTATTGGCTGCTCTTGAAACCCTTCCTCCCATTGTCCATGCGAGTAATTCAGCCACCTCTTTGTGGCATGCGGATACGATTTTCACAGCTGTGCGCTTGGGAGATGTCATGTATGGCTTGAATCCCAGCGGTTCTGTGCTAGCCTTGCCTTATGAAATTAAGCCAGCCTTGAGTTTGGTGAGCGAGTTAGTTCATGTGAAACAGTTAGAAGCTGGTCAAGATATTGGCTACGGAGCAACCTATACGACAGAAGAACCCCAATGGATCGGGACGATTCCTATCGGCTATGCGGATGGCTGGATCCGAGAGATGCAAAATTTCCATGTACTGATCAAGGGTGAGTTTTGTCCCATTGTTGGTCGCGTTTCGATGGACCAGATTACTGTTCGCCTTCCAGAAGAATTGCCTCTGGGGACCAAGGTTACCCTGATTGGACGAGAGGGCGAGAAAGAAATCACGGCAACAGAGGTTGCAGATTACCGTGGGACCATTAATTATGAAGTGGTCTGTCTCTTGAGTGATCGGATTCCTCGTGACTATACAGGTGAATAATAAGAAGAAGCAGGTGGGATTTTCCCGAATGGACCTGCTTTTTTATAAAAGAAAGGAGGAGAAATGAATCTACACCAACCCTTATCCGTACTGCCTGGAGTCGGTCCAAAATCGGCGGAAAAATTTAAAAAGTTAGGGATTAAAACCTTAGAAGATCTGCTCTTGTATTTCCCTTTTCGCTATGAAGACTTCAAAACGCGCAATGTTTTAGAGTTGGAAGATGGGGAAAAAGCCGTCATCTCTGGGGTGGTAGCAACACCAGCCAATGTCCAATATTATGGCTACAAACGAAATCGCTTGCGTTTTTCGATCAAACAGGGAGACCAGGTCATTGCGGTTAATTTTTTCAACCAACCCTATCTAGCAGACAAAATTGAGGTTCAGAAGACAGTGGCGATTTTTGGGAAATGGGACAAGGCCAAAGGCAGTTTGACAGGGATGAAACTCCTGGCTCAAGTGGAAGATGATTTGCAACCGGTCTATCGAGTGACGCAAGGAGTCAGCCAAAACAGCCTGGTGAAATTGATCAAAATAGCGTTTGACCAGGGTTTGGACCAGCTTTTAGAAGAGAATGTACCCCAAGTCTTGCGGGATCGTTATCAACTTATGTCTCGTTCCCAAGCAGTGCAAGCTATGCATTTTCCTAAGGATCTGGCAGAGTACAAGCAAGCCCTTCGCCGGGTAAAATTTGAAGAGCTCCTCTTTTTCCAGCTGCAACTCCAAGTGCTAAAAGAAGAAAATCACGATGCCAGCCAAGGGATTTCCTTGGCCTGGAATCCAGAAAAATTAGCAGAACGAAAAAAACAGCTTCCTTTTGAGCTAACGCAAGCTCAAGAAAACAGCCTGAATGAAATCTTGACAGATATGGCCTCTCCTTATCATATGAACCGCCTCTTACAAGGGGATGTGGGAAGCGGGAAGACAGTCGTGGCCGGTCTTGCTATGTATGCAGCCTTAAGCGCTGGGAAGCAAGCTGCCTTGATGGTTCCAACGGAGATTTTGGCAGAGCAACACAAGGAAAGCTTGCAAAATCTTTTTCCAGATTTGCCAATTGCCCTTCTAACAGGAGGATTAAAGGCGGCTGAGAAACGAGAAGTCTTAGAAGAGATCGCCTCAGGAACAGCCCAACTGATTGTGGGGACACATGCCTTGATTCAAGAGGGAGTTCACTACCAAGATCTAGGCTTGGTCATTATTGATGAACAGCACCGTTTTGGGGTTTCCCAGCGCCGTATCCTTCGAGAAAAAGGACAAAATCCAGACGTCCTGATGATGACGGCGACCCCTATTCCCCGGACCTTGGCTATTACAGCCTTTGGCGATATGGATGTGTCCATCATTGACCAGATGCCTGCTGGACGTAAGGAAATCATCACACGTTGGGTCAAGCATGAGCAGTTAGAAGTGGTCCTCGACTGGTTAGTGAAAGAACTTGGCAAGGGTTCTCAGGCCTACTTTATTTCTCCATTGATCGAGGAGTCAGAGGCGCTAGATTTGAAAAACGCCCTTGCCCTTCAAGAAGAGCTAGAGGCCTTCTTTGGGCAGCGAGCACGCGTTTCTCTTCTTCACGGGAAGATGAAAAGTGAAGAAAAAGATGCCATCATGCAGGCCTTTAAAGAGCACCAAGTCGATGTTTTGGTGTCTACGACCGTTATTGAAGTAGGAGTCAACGTACCCAATGCAACCGTTATGGTCATTATGGATGCAGATCGGTTTGGACTTAGCCAACTTCACCAGCTTCGAGGCCGGGTTGGTCGGGGAAACAAGCAATCCTATGCTATTCTAGTAGCCAATCCTAAGACAGATAGTGGCAAGCAGCGCATGAAAATCATGACAGAGACGACCAATGGGTTTGTGCTAGCGGAAGAAGATTTGAAAATGCGAGGCTCAGGTGAAATCTTTGGAACCCGTCAATCTGGGATACCAGAATTTCAAGTGGCGGATTTGGTAGAAGATTATCCCATTCTAGAAGAAGCAAGGAAAGTTGCCAGCCAGATCGTAGCAACGCCAGATTGGCGCGAACACCCCGATTGGCATCTGCTCTCGCTTTACTTAGAAAAGAAAGAACATTTAGACTAGAGTATAAAAAGGGAGTAGAGTGGAAATTCTTTGGATTCCACTCTACTCCCTTTAAGATGGCATTTTACGCCCTTTGTATCTTGATGAAATGCGACAGGACGAAGGTGGATCGATACCATCCACCTGAGGAGTTAGTGAGTCGTGTCGGCAAGGCACCATAGTGCTTGTCGTTACACGAATTGAACACGCCCTAAATGCTGTGTGAAAAAATGCCAACTATACGAGTACTAACTTCAAGACACAGTAGCTGATTGGACTCTTCTCTCGCTTTATGAGCTCGGAAGAATCCTAATCAGCCTTGTGGGGGTAGGACGACGAAGCGTCTGCCAAAGTATCGCTTCTGTCCTACTCCCTATTTTCACTTGGCATTTTACGGGCTTTGTATCTTATACTACCCTTCGATATATTCTTTGAGTTCTTGTCCTTTTAGGCCTGCATTGAGGGCGATGAGGAGTTTGATGCGCGCTTTGGGGGCATTTAATTCTTTGATGAAAAAGACACCTGCTTGATGGAGTTGGACGCCTCCTCCTTCATATGCGTAGACGGGTTCAGCGATCCCGTTGAAGCAACGGGATACTAAAGCGATTGGAAGGCCTGCATCCATGAATTCTTGGAGTTTATGTGCCGTTTCTTTAGGGATGTTTCCTGCTCCAAAGGCTTCGATAATGAGGCCATCGAGCTTTGAAAGATCCAGCATGTCCAGCAGATCAGTTTTCATCCCTGCATAGGTAGCAATAATCGGAACGAACCCATCGATGGTATCGAGATCAAAGCGCACCCTTGGCTCGGCTGTTTTAAAGAAGAGGATTTCCTTTTTCATGACCAAACCTAGTGGGCCGTGGGTTGGTGTCTGAAAGGTGCTGACATTGGTGGTATGGGTTTTGGTGACGTACTTAGCCGCATGAATTTCATCGTTCATGACGACTAAGACCCCTTTATCACGTGCTTTTGGATCGGCAGCCACTCGAAGGGCTATCAGAAAATTATAGACGCCATCGCTTCCGAGCTCGTTGGAGCTTCGCATAGCTCCTGTAATGACCACAGCGATCTCTGGTAACTCCATGGTATCCAAGAAATAAGCCGTTTCTTCCAGCGTATCTGTCCCGTGGGTAATAACGATGCCATCATAGTTGTGAGCTTCTTCTTTGATTTTTTGATACAGGGCTAACATGTGACGAGGGGTCATTTGAGGGCTGGGAAGGTTGAAGAAGTCCTCTGAGGTGACTGCAATCCCTTCAATTGGTGAAGTAACTTGGGTCATGGGATTGACTTCATTGGTAATCACTGCTCCAGAGTCATCTGCAGCCATCGAGATGGTCCCTCCGGTATGTAGTGCTAAAATTTTCTTAAACATGTGAAGCTCCTTGGAATATGTGATATAATTTATTTTATCATAAAAAGAAAGAAACAGTAGACATGGAAATAAAAGCAGTCTTTTTTGATATCGATGGAACCTTGGTCAATGACAGTCGAGCAGTTTTAAAATCAACAGAAAAAGCTATTCAGTCTTTAAAGGAAGAAGGGATCTATGTAGGCCTTGCGACAGGGCGGGGACCGGCCTTTGTCAAACCGTTTATGGAACGCTATGGTTTTGATTTTGCCGTGACCTATAATGGTCAGTATATTTTGACCAAGGACCGCGTACTGTTTACCAGCCCAATCGATAAAAAGAGTCTGCACCAACTAATTGACTATGCTCGAGAACACCGCAAGGAAATTGCTCTCGGTACCAAGGATGGGGTATTTGGTTCTCGGATCATGAGTTTTGGGATGAGTCCTATTTCAACCTGGTCTAGTCGCTTTGTGCCCCGCAAAATGGCCCGTACAGTCAGTCGAGGATTTAACAAAGTGGTCAGCAAGGTCGTCCCACAAGATCAGGACACCCTCTATGCACTAGCGCAAGAACCGATCTACCAAGTGTTGATCTTATCGAGTCCAGAAGAGACTGCAAAAATTGAAAAAGAGTTTCCAGATCTGAAATTCACACGGTCTAGTCCTTTTGCAGCAGATGTCCTCAACCCAGGGATTTCCAAGCTAGAAGGGATCCGCATCGTTGGTCAGGAATTTGGCTTTGACATCGATGAAGTGATGGCTTTTGGAGATTCTGATAATGACTTAGAGATGCTGTCAGGTGTTGGCTTGTCTATTGCGATGGGAAATGGGACGACCAGTGTCAAGGCAATTGCCAAGCATACCACGACTAGTAATGGCAAGGATGGCATCCAAAAGGCCCTGCAACACTTTGGTATTCTCTCAGAGAAAGAACTCTTTCTTTCTAAGGATGATCACTTCAATAAGGTCAAAACCTTCCATGGTGTGATGGATGGAGAAACCCAGGAGAAACCAGTTGTTTGGCAGCCTCAAGACGCCCTTTATCGAACCATGTTCAAGCAAGAGGAGTTGGTAGAATTTGTCCGAGCAGCTAGCACAAGTGAGGAAGAATTTGACCGCTCGGTAGCAGCTCTTCACGAAGCCTTGGATAAGGCTGCAGATAAGGTTCGTGGCAAGCATCCAGCTGAGATCTCCATGGTGGGGCAGGTTGATGCCTTGATTGATACCCTCTATCTGACTTATGGTAGCTTTGTACTAATGGGAGTCGATCCTGAAGAGGTCTTTGAGATTGTTCACCGGGCCAATATGGGCAAGATTTTCCCAGATGGAAAGGCGCACTTTGATCCAGTAACCCACAAAATTCTGAAGCCAGATGATTGGGAAGAAAAATACGCCCCGGAACCAGCTATCAAAAAAGAACTCGATCGCCAGCTCAAGGCCTATGAAAAACATGCAAAACAAAAAGAAGCAAAGAAAGACAACTAAAAAAGTTTGGAACCTTTGTTCCAAACTTTTTGTTTCTTACATGGTTTTATCCTTATCACGTACCACTAGTAAGTCTACTTTGGCGTGGCGAAGGATATATTCTGAGGAGGATCCGACCATTAACCGTTCGAAGGCATTGAGTCCGGTAGCCCCGACCATAATAAGGTCAACCCCTTCTTTACTTGGGATATCATTTGCCAAGAGGACTTTTGGATTTCCCATTTCTACAACAGTCACAACATTTTGAACGCCGACTTTTTCAGCACGTTCCTTGTAGCCTTTGAGCAATTCATTTGCTTCTTCTTGCAATTCTTCGTAGACCTCAGCATCAAAAGTTGAGACGCTTTGAAGGGCACGGGTATCGATGACGTGGGCAATAGTCAATTTAGAGCCGTTGCGAAGAGAAACATTAACCCCTTTTTCAAAGGCTAATTCTGCTTCATGGGAACCGTCGACAGCGACCATAATGTTTTCGTATTTTTGAGACATAATCCTACCTCCTTATAGCTTGAAAACATGGATAGAATAGAAGGGAATCCTATTCTTTATACACTTATATTTTATCTCTTTTGAGTTAGAATGTAAAGGTAAAGTCTCGCTTTTCTACTATATTTTTGCAGAATTTTTAAAGTCCTCGGTTTGTACTCTATTTCAACTAGTGGTATAATAGAGATAATTTCGTGAATCGAGGCAGAATATGAAGGAATATAATAAATCAAGCAAACTCGAACATGTCGCATACGATATTCGTGGTCCAGTCTTGGAAGAAGCCATGCGCATGCGAGCAAATGGAGAAAAAATTCTACGTTTGAATACAGGGAATCCTGCTGAATTTGGCTTTACAGCTCCAGATGAAGTCATCCATGATTTGATCATGAATGCGCGTGATAGTGAAGGCTATTCAGATTCAAAAGGGATTTTTTCAGCCCGCAAAGCCATCATGCAGTACTGCCAGTTGAAAAAAATTCCAAATGTGGATATTGATGATATTTACCTTGGGAATGGAGTGAGTGAGCTGATCGTCATGTCCATGCAAGGACTGCTCGACAATGGGGATGAGGTCTTGGTTCCCATGCCGGACTATCCTCTTTGGACAGCAGCCGTCAGCCTAGCTGGTGGGAATGCGGTTCACTATCTTTGTGATGAAGAAGCAAACTGGTATCCAGATATTGAGGATATCAAGTCGAAAATCACCTCAAACACCAAGGCTATCGTTGTCATCAACCCGAATAATCCAACAGGTGCCCTCTATCCAGATGAGATCCTGCTTGA
This sequence comes from Streptococcus sp. HMSC073D05, assembly GCF_001812015.1. Classification (NCBI taxonomy): domain Bacteria; kingdom Bacillati; phylum Bacillota; class Bacilli; order Lactobacillales; family Streptococcaceae; genus Streptococcus; species Streptococcus sp. HMSC073D05. Next base: position 25,327 of record NZ_KV807481.1, on the reverse strand, counting down.
GATTGTAGAGATCGCTCGTCAAAATAACTTGATCATCTTTGCGGACGAGATCTATGATCGCTTGGTCATGGATGGTGAAAAACACACAGCTATCGCAAGTTTAGCGCCGGATCTCTTCTGTGTGAGTATGAATGGCTTGTCAAAATCTCACCGGATTGCCGGTTTCCGTGTTGGTTGGATGGTTCTGTCCGGACCAAAGCATCACGTGAAGGGCTATATCGAAGGCTTGAACATGTTGTCCAATATGCGTCTTTGTTCAAATGTCTTGTCTCAACATGTTGTGCAAACCTCTCTTGGAGGCTACCAATCCGTGGATGAACTTTTACTTCCAGGTGGTCGAATTTATGAACAACGCAACTTTATCTACAAAGCCATCAATGATATTCCAGGCCTCTCAGCTGTTAAGCCAAAAGCTGGTCTCTATATCTTCCCTAAGATTGATCGGGACATGTACCGCGTGGATGATGACGAGCAATTTGTTTTAGAGTTCTTGAAGCAAGAAAAAATTCTCTTGGTTCATGGCCGCGGCTTTAACTGGAAAGATCCAGATCACTTCCGGATCGTTTACCTTCCACGTGTCGATGAGTTAGCTCAAATTCAAGAAAAAATGACTCGTTTCTTGAAGCAATACAAACGTTAATTAGTTAAAAGAGGCTGGACAAAAGTCCTGGCCTCTCAATTGTTTTTGGATTGTCGAGCAAGACGCAGTGGTTGAGTGGGATATACTACGCTGATTTCATCAGCTTTTACAGCCTTACTCAACTGTGCGGAGGTGGGACGACGAAATCGAATTCTAACGAATTACTGATTTCTGTCCCACTCTCTTTTTTTGTTTCATTCTATAAAATCCATGTTATCTCATCGCCATTTTTCTGAATTGCGCATAATTGTAGAAAAAATAAATAATTTTCAGATAATTTGATTGAAATTCCCACACTTATATGATATACTTGAGCTGACTATATGCGAGGTTTATTATGGCAAACTTATTAGAAAAGACACGTAAAATTACATCCATCTTGAAACGGACTGATGAACAGTTGCAGTTCGAGATGCCTTATAATGATATTGCCCAGCAATTAGCGGATATTATCCACTGTAATGCCTGTATCATTAATAGCAAGGGAACCCTTCTTGGTTATTTCATGCGTTACAAGACCAACAATGACCGGGTAGAAGCTTTCTTTCAAAATAAAAAATTACCAGAAGATTATGCCAAGGCGGCAAGCTTAGTTTATGATACGGAAGCTAATTTAGATGTGGACCATGATTTGAGTATCTTTCCGGTCGAAACCAAGTCTGAATTTCCTGATGGCTTGACCACCATTGCGCCTATCCATGTTTCTGGGATTCGGTTGGGTTCCTTGATCATTTGGCGCAATGATAAACAGTTTGCGGATGATGATTTGATCTTGGTTGAGATTGCGAGTACCGTGGTAGGGATTCAAATGTTGAACTACCAACGCGAGGAAGACGAGAAGAATATTCGTCGTCGGACAGCGGTGAATATGGCTGTCAATACCTTGTCTTACTCTGAATTGCGGGCTGTTTCTGCCATCCTTAGTGAATTGAAAGGAAATGAGGGACAGTTGACTGCTTCTATCATCGCGGATCGGATTGGCATTACCCGCTCTGTGATTGTCAATGCACTCCGGAAATTGGAGTCAGCTGGTATTATTGAAAGCCGTTCTCTTGGAATGAAGGGAACCTATCTCAAAGTGTTGATTCCAGATATCTTTGAGGAAATTAAGAAAAGAGATTACTAATGACTAAAGCCTTGATTTCAATTGACTACACTGTCGATTTCGTAGCAGATGATGGTAAACTTACGGCAGGTGCTCCTGCACAAGCCATTTCTGAGACCATTGCTCAGGTGACCCAATTGGCCTTTGACCAAGGAGCCTATGTCTTTTTTGCCATTGATGCGCATGATGTAGAGGATCCATTTCATCCTGAAAGCAAGCTCTTCCCACCTCATAATATCATTGGGACTAGCGGACGTGATTTGTACGGACCTTTGGCAGATTTTTATCGGGAGCACAAAGCGGATCCATGCGTCTTTTGGATGGACAAACGTCATTATTCTGCTTTTTCAGGAACGGACCTAGATATCCGCCTGCGGGAACGTCATGTAGATACCGTCATTTTGACTGGGGTATTGACTGATATCTGTGTCCTTCATACAGCGGTTGATGCCTACAATCTCGGCTATCAGATCGAAGTCGTGGAACCTGCAGTGGCGTCGCTCACTCCTGAAAATCACCAGTTTGCCTTGAACCATTTCAAGCATGTCTTAGGGGCAAGCTTGGTAGATAAAACTTTAAGTGAAAATAAATAAAGAGTATGGAATTAGTTGAGTGCAGTTCTCAATTAGTCTCATCTCTTTTTCTTATTTTGATGCAACATGAAAAGCTAAAATTATGATACAATAGAAGGTATTGGAAATTATCATTTCACGAAAGGAAGCAAGATGAAAATTACGCAAGAAGAGGTAACCCACGTTGCCAATCTTTCAAAATTGAAATTCTCTCCAGAAGAGACAGCTGAGTTTGCGACAACCTTATCGAAGATTGTCGACATGGTGGAATTGTTGGAAGAAGTGGACACAACAGGTGTTGCCCCAACAACGACCATGGCTGACCGCAAGACCGTATTGCGTCCGGATGTTGCTGAAAAAGGGACTGACCGTGACCGCTTGTTTAAAAATGTACCTGAAAAAGATAACTATTACATCAAGGTACCAGCTATCCTAGAAGATGGAGGAGATGCCTAATGTCATTCAACCATAAAACCATTGAAGAGTTGCACGACCTCCTTGTCTCTAAGGAAATTTCAGCAACGGAATTGACACAAGCGACGCTTGATGATATCAAGGCGCGTGAAGAAGCAGTCAATGCCTTTGTAACGGTGGCCGAAGAAGCTGCCCTTGCACAAGCTAAGGCCATTGATGAAAAAGGAATCGATGCAGACAACCTCCTGTCAGGGATTCCACTCGCTGTCAAAGACAATATCTCAACAGATGGCATCTTGACCACTGCGGCTTCAAAAATGCTCTATAACTACGAGCCAATCTTTGATGCGACAGCTGTTGCCAATGCCAAAACCAAAGATATGATTGTCATCGGGAAGACCAACATGGATGAGTTTGCCATGGGTGGATCTGGTGAAACATCTTACTATGGCGCGACTAAAAACGCTTGGGACCACAGCAAGGTGCCTGGTGGATCTTCTAGTGGTTCAGCAGCTTCTGTAGCTTCAGGGCAAGTCCGTTTGTCCCTTGGTTCAGATACCGGTGGTTCTATTCGTCAACCAGCTGCTTTTAACGGGATTGTTGGTCTCAAACCTACTTATGGAACAGTTTCACGTTTTGGTCTCATTGCCTTTGGTAGCTCACTTGACCAAATTGGTACTTTCTCACCAACGGTTAAGGAAAATGCCCAATTGCTTAATGTCATTGCCAGTGAAGATGCCAAGGATTCAACATCTGCACCTGTTCGTGTAGCAGACTTTACTTCTAAGATTGGTCAAGACATTAAAGGCATGAAGATTGCCCTTCCTAAGGAATACCTCGGTGAAGGGATTGATCCAGAAGTCAAAGAAACCATCCTCAATGCGGCTAAACACTTTGAAAAATTGGGAGCAACTGTCGAAGAAGTCAGCTTGCCTCACTCTAAATACGGGGTTGCCGTTTACTACATCATCGCTTCATCTGAAGCTTCTTCAAACTTGCAACGTTTCGACGGTATTCGCTATGGTTTCCGTGCAGAAGATGCTAAAAACTTGGATGATATCTACGTGAACACTCGTAGTCAAGGCTTTGGCGATGAGGTCAAACGCCGTATCATGCTTGGTACCTTTAGTTTGTCATCTGGTTACTACGATGCTTACTACAAGAAAGCTGGTCAAGTCCGTACCCTTATTATCCAAGACTTCGAAAAAGTCTTTGCGGATTATGACCTTATCCTTGGTCCAACAGCTCCAAGTGTAGCCTTTGATTTGGATTCGCTCAACCATGATCCGGTTGCCATGTACTTGGCTGACCTCTTGACCATTCCAGTCAACTTGGCAGGTCTTCCAGGGATTTCGATTCCTGCAGGTTTTGCGCAAGGTCTTCCAGTTGGTTTGCAGTTGATTGGTCCTAAGTATTCTGAAGAAACCATCTACCAAGCTGCAGCTGCCTTTGAAGCAACGACGGATTACCACAAGCAACAACCCCTTATTTTCGGAGGTGACAATTAATGAACTTTGAAACAGTCATCGGACTTGAAGTCCACGTTGAATTGAATACAAACTCAAAAATTTTCTCACCAACCTCTGCTCACTTTGGAAATGAGCAAAATGCCAATACCAATGTGATTGACTGGTCTTTCCCAGGGGTGCTTCCTGTCTTGAACAAGGGTGTTGTAGATGCTGGTATCAAGGCTGCTTTGGCGCTGAATATGGATATCCATCAGCACATGCACTTTGACCGTAAGAACTATTTCTATCCTGATAATCCAAAGGCTTACCAAATTTCGCAATTTGACGAGCCAATCGGATATAACGGTTGGATTGAAGTGCAATTGGAAGATGGCTCAACCAAGAAAATCGGGATTGAACGGGCCCACTTGGAAGAAGATGCTGGTAAGAACACGCACGGAACAGACGGCTTCTCTTACGTAGACCTTAACCGTCAAGGGGTTCCATTGATCGAAATCGTATCTGAAGCAGATATGCGTTCTCCAGAAGAAGCCTACGCCTATTTGACAGCTTTGAAAGAAGTCATCCAATACACAGGTATCTCTGATGTCAAGATGGAAGAAGGATCGATGCGGGTCGATGCCAACATTTCCCTTCGTCCATACGGTCAAGAGGAATTTGGTACCAAGACTGAGTTGAAGAACTTGAACTCTTTCTCAAACGTCCGTAAAGGTCTTGAATACGAAGTTGAGCGTCAAGCGAAAATCTTGCGTTCAGGTGGGGTCATTCGTCAAGAAACACGCCGTTATGATGAGGCCAACAAGAGCACGATTCTTATGCGTGTCAAAGAAGGGGCAGCGGATTACCGTTACTTCCCAGAACCAGACCTTCCCTTGTTTGAAATCTCAGATGAGTGGATCGAAGAAATGCGTACGGAGTTGCCAGAGTTTCCAAAAGACCGCCGTGCTCGCTATGTGGCAGAGCTTGGCTTGTCTGACTATGATGCCAACCAATTGACAGCGACGAAAGTCACTTCTGACTTCTTTGAAGCAGCCGTAGCCCTTGGTGGAGATGCCAAGCAAGTGTCTAACTGGCTCCAAGGTGAAGTGGCGCAATTCATGAATGCAGAAGGCAAAACACTGGAAGAAATCCAATTGACACCAGAAAACTTGGTCGAAATGATTTCCATTATCGAAGATGGAACCATTTCTTCTAAGATTGCCAAGAAAGTCTTCGTTCACTTGGCAAAAAACGGTGGCGGTGCGCGTGAATACGTCGAAAAAGCCGGATTGGTACAGATTTCAGACCCTGAAGTCTTGATTCCAATCATCCACCAAGTCTTCGCAGACAATGAAGCAGCCGTAGCCGACTTCAAGTCAGGTAAACGGAATGCGGACAAGGCCTTCACAGGTTTCCTAATGAAAGCAACCAAAGGCCAAGCCAACCCACAAGTAGCCCTCAAGTTACTTGCCCAAGAATTGGCGAAGTTGAAAGAAGATTGATAGAAAAAGAACCAGCCGAGAGGTTGGTTTTTACTATCCATAAAATTGTGTTAGAATAGGAAAGACCATTACATATCAACTAGCATTAGGAGGAGTCACATGAACAAATTTTTAAGAGTTTTATTTATCCTAGTCATTATCGCTATGTCTGGAGCGATTATCTTCCAACTATTCTTTCCATCCTATATGGGAAGTCATTCGGGATATGGTATTTCTGTCGGTTGGCAACGGGAGATTGGGATTTGGAATATGGCAGTCCTTGTGATCTTGATTGCCGTCAATCTCAAATACGATTGGTTTTATCTTCGGACGGTACTAGTGGCCTTGATCATCGGTGGGTTTGGAATTGGGACCAATCATCTTTTCAGTTATTTTCACTATCATCTGCCGGTCAATGGGATTGGTGCGCTTGAAAATTATCTCCTAGTCCTTGGTTGGATTGTTGGGTGGAGATTGGAATCTTCTCGGATCAAGAAGAAATAAAAAGGAGCAGTCAAAGGGCGGCTCTTTTTTCATCTTCAGTTTTTTCTTGACAAAGTTTGTGAAAAGGCTTACAATGGATTTGTTGAGTTTCCTGAAAAGGAAAATGCAAATCATGGAAATATAAAGGAGATTATCCTATGGCTACTATGAAAGCAGCTCGCTGGCATGCAGCAAAAGACGTTCGTATCGAAGAAGTGGAAGTACCTGAAGTACAACCACATCAAGTAAAAGTGGCAGTTAAGTTCACAGGGATCTGTGGGACGGACTTGCATGAATATTTGGATGGACCGATCTTCATCCCAACTGAAGAACATGTGTATTCCGGTCAAAAAGCACCGGTTACTTTGGGACATGAATTCTCTGGTGAAATTGTAGAAGTCGGAAGTGATGTGACTCGTGTCAAAGTTGGTGATCGTGTAACGATCGAACCAATTCTTGCAGAGCACAACTTAATTGGTGATTATAACCTCGATCCAAACTTGAACTTTGTCGGACTCGCTGCAGATGGTGGTTTTGCGAAATATTGTGTTCTTGATGGTGATCTTGTCCATGTGATTCCAGATAGCTTGAGCTATGAACAAGCCGCTCTTACAGAACCTGCTGCGGTTGCTGTGTATGCCGTTCGTCAATCAGCTTTGAAAACTGGAGATACAGCTGTTATCTTTGGTTTGGGCCCAATTGGTCTTTTGATTGTTGAAGCCCTTCGTGCAGCAGGAGCATCAAAAATCTATGCGGTTGAATTGTCTCCTGAACGCCAAGCGAAAGCAGAAGAATTGGGAGCAATCGTTGTGCGCCCAGAAGAAGGAGAAACGATCGTCGAAGCCATCCATCGTTTAACAGGTGGGGGAGCAGATGTTTCTTATGAAGTTACTGGGGTCCCAGTTGTTTTAGGCCAAGCCCTTGCAGCAGTTCATAAAGCTGGGGAATGTATGGTTGTATCTATCTGGGAACGTGAAGCTAGCATCAATCCAAATGAATTCGCTATTCAAGAAAAATCCCTCAAAGGAATTATTGCCTACCGCCACATCTTCCCTAAAGTCTTGGAATTGATGGAACAAGGCTACTTCTCTGCTGAAAAATTGGTTACTAAGAAAATCAAATTGGAAAATATCGTTGAAGAAGGATTTGTTGAATTAACACAAGATAAATCCCAAATCAAGATCTTGGTTCAACCTGAATAAGCTAATAAATTTATATGAAATAAAGTAAGGCTGAAACGTGTAGTTTCGGCCTTTTATGATACAATAAAAGTAAGGAACAGATTTGGGAGGGGACTATGTCAAAAACCATGAAAGGAACGCTCATGACCTTGATTGCAGGAATTGCTTGGGGCTTATCAGGAGCTTGCGGCCAGTACCTGATGGCTCATGGATTTACAGCAATTGGTTTGACAACGATTCGCTTAGTTTTTTCAGGAGCTGTACTACTGCTTCTTGCATATCTAGCGGACCAGGAAAAAGTAAAGGCCTTTCTAACAGACCGCTCGTCATACATCCCCTTGCTTTTATTTGCATTTTTGGGTTTGTTAATGACCCAATTGACTTATTTAGAAGCGATTGATGCGACTAATGCAGGTACTGCAACTGTTTTGCAATATCTCTGTCCTATTGGAGTTTTGGCCTATTCTTGTGTTAAGGACCGAGTAGCTCCGACAGTATCTGAAATCTTTTCGATGATCTTAGCCATCGCAGGGACCTTTCTCATTGCAACCCATGGTCAACTCAATCAATTGGCAATCACTCCTAAAGGGCTAGCTTGGGGACTTGTTTCTGCCTTTGCCTATGCCCTCTACATCATTCTGCCTATTCAGTTAATTCAAAAATGGGGTAGTATGTTGGTGATTGGTATCGGTATGCTCATTCCAGGACTTGTGATGATTCCCTTCACAGGAAGAAGACTTTTTCATGGCCAATATAGCATGGATAATCTAATGGGCTTAGTTGGCTTAGTGGTGATTGGGACCATATTTGCCTATACGGTCTTTTTGAAAGGGACAACTCTGATTGGACCGGTCAAAGGTAGCCTTCTTGCAGCTATTGAGCCTATTTCGGCTGTATTTTTTGCCTTTGCCATTATGAATGAACATTTCTTTGCCATTGATTTTATCGGAATGGCTATGATCCTCTTTGCGGTCCTCTTGATTTCCCTCAAGGATCTCATGATTCAAAAAGAAAAAGGAATCTTGTAAAACCAAAACCAATCATATTTTAGTTAAAAGGTTGAGACGAAGGTCTTGGCCTTTTTGTAATCCTCGCCCTCTGAGGGAGAGTTATCACTATATAGCGTATACATAGCTAGAAAAAGATGTTAAAATAGAACAAAACTTTTTTAAGGAGATGAGGATGAAAAAGATTTTTAAATGGACCCTATTTGCTGTAGCGACCTTGAGTTTAGCGGCTTGTGGAACCAGTGCTCAAAAGACAAATTCGCAGCAAGCAAAGACAGAAAAAGCAGCGAAAAGCTCTGCATCTGACGGTCAAGTCGAGGTGAGTTTAAAAGGAGGGCAATACATCAAACCACCTGTCCTCAATGACTCAGAAGACGGAAGCTATTTAGCCCTTCAATTGGAATTTAAAAATGTTGCCAAAGAATTTATCAACGTGTCAGATTCAGATATCACCATTTACGATGCGGATAATAACAAGGTCAAATTGCAGTCAGGAATTTATGACCACAGTGAAGCCTTCCAACTGCTCAAGAGTGATCAGTTGGCCCAGGATAAAAAATTAACCGGCTATATCGTTTTTCCAGTCGAAAAAGGTAAAAAATATGAAGTGCAGTATGAACGAAAAACCTATAGCTCTGATAAAAAATCCAAGCCTTTAAAATTTGCGGTGGATTCTTCTCAGTATGAGGACAAGGTGGAAGCTTCCACTCTTCTAGCAGATGAATACATCAATCAAGTTTACTTCAGTGGCCAACGAAAGGTCAAAAAGGATGATGCTTTTGTTTTGGGAACTGATTTGAAAAAGGAAGCCAGTGATTTCCGTGCGAAATTTGCAGCTGACTTCACTCGCAAACTACATGATTACCAATTCCCTGAAGAAGAAGTGACCCAGTTTATCGATGCTTATGAAAAGGAAAATGCTAAGCGCGCAAAATTAACCTATAAGGTTAAACAATATCTCCCAGACAAGGTAGTCATTAGTCTAAATCCTGAGACAGTCAGCATGGAAAAGACGATCTTAAACCACATGCAGACCTTCTATCAGGAACATCGAAAAGACTACCCAGGGATCATCGAAGCAAACCAGGCTCAAAACAAAGCCTATAGAGAGGAAATGATGGCTTCTCTTGCAGATCGTCCCTTGACGACGCCGGATCGGTACGACTACCAGTTGACCTTTGTTAAGAAAGATGGCAAATGGGAAGTAGAAAAAGCCTATAATAGTGATAGCTTTATGGAAAAATTCGAGGGAAATCTTTCTTAATGCTGAAGTTGGCACTCCTAGGATATGAATCTAGGAGTGTTTTTGTCTATAGTTTTAAACTATATCAAAACCCAAGAAACAGAAATTAGACGGAAATACCTATTAGTGATAAAATAATTTTAAGTTTGAAAGGAGATGAAGGCTTGTGTCTTTTTCTTATGAAGAGTTAGCAGAGATTCGCCACTATATCCACCAACACCCAGAATTGTCTGGTCAAGAATACCAGACAACCGCCTTTCTAAAAGAGCGTTTAGAAGAGTTGGGGATTCGTATTTTAGAGAGTGGATTAAAAACGGGTCTGATTGCAGAAATTGGGTCCGGCCAACCGGTGGTGGCACTTCGAGCAGATATCGATGCCCTTCCAATTTTGGAACAAACAAATCTGCCCTACCAAAGTCAGAATCCAGGCATCATGCATGCATGTGGCCATGATTTTCATCAAACCAGTCTTCTGGGAGCAGCAGCTCTTCTCAAGGAAAAAGAAGACCAGCTTGAAGGGACCGTACGCTTGATCTTTCAACCAGCAGAAGAAATCTCAGAAGGTGCTTCTGATGTTTTGGCAACAGGACTGTTGGAGGATGTTCAAGGAATTATTGGTTTTCACAACATTCCTCAGCTAAAAGCAGGGCAACTTGCCTTGAATGCTGGAGCTATGATGGCAGGGGTTGAGAAATTCAAGGTTACCGTGACAGGGGTTAGTAGCCATGCTGCGAGACCGGATTTGGGAGTTGACACTGTAACGGCTGTCACAACCATGGTTCAGAACTTACAATTATTAATTTCACGGACCGTTTCTCCTTTTGAAACAGCTGTTTTGTCCATTACGCACCTGGATGTGGGCTCAACCTGGAATGTGCTCCCAAAATCAGGCTATTTTGAAGGAACCATTCGTTCCTTTAATCCGAGTGTGCAAAGAGACTTGAAGGCACATTTTATTTCTATCATTCGACACATTGCAGAAAGTCTGGAAGTAGATGTGGCTTTTGAGTGGGGTGTGACCCCGCCCGTTACCTTTAATGATGAGGAATTGACGCAGGTGGTTTGGGAAGCTTCACAAGGTTTGGCTGAAGTGATTCCAGCAAATCCTTCTACTGCTGGAGAAGACTTCGCCTTTTACCAAGAGCGAATTCCTGGAGTCTTTGCCTTTATCGGTTCGAATGGAGAGCCGGATGCGCCAGACCTCCATCATGATCACATGACCATCGATGATGCAGCCTTTGAGGTATCGGTTCCCTATTATGTTGAAAATGCGCAAGCTTTATTGCGATATTTTAAGGCCAAAGAAGTGTGATAAAGAAAAACTATCACCTCCATAAAAAATATATATTAGGCAAGTAAATGCTTTTTTGATAAAATTAAAAAATACTTTTAAAATGGCGTTTTATGTGCCTGAAACGAATAAGGAGATCCTATGAATCTAAAAAAAGTGATTAAGTATTCTGCTTTAGGATTAGTTGCAGTCCTTGCAACCAGTGCTTTAGTAGCATGTTCATCTGGTAAATCAGCCAGTGGTAAGAAAACCATTGAAGTTGGGACTGTTGGAACAACAAAACCATTCTCTTACGAAGAAAAAGACGGCAAGCTAACCGGTTATGAAATCGAAGTTTTGCGTGAAATCTTCAAAGGTTCAGACAAATATGAAGTAAACTTTAACAAAACAGAGTGGTCTTCAGTCTTTGCTGGCTTAGATAGTGACCGTTTCCAAATCGGTGCCAACAACATTAGTTACTCAAAAGAGCGGGAAGAAAAATACCTCTATCCAAATCCATATGCTCGCAATCCATTAGTATTGGTCGTACCAAAAGATTCTTCTATTAAATCGTTGGATGACATTGGTGGCAAGAAAACAGAAGTTGTTCAAGGAACATCTACTGCTAAACAATTAGAAGATTACAATAAAAAACATTCAGATAATCCAACTAACTTGCAATACACAGATGGAACCATTCAAACCATCATGGCTAATTTAGCGGATGGTCGTACAGATTACAAGATCTTCGAACGGATCTCAGTAGATACTATCATTCGTGATCAAGGCTATGACAACTTGAAGGTTATCGAGCTTCCAAGCGACCAACAACCTTATGTGTATCCAATTATTGCAAAAGAAGATAAAGACCTTCAAAAATTTGTCAACAAACGTATCAAGGAACTCTATGACAATGGAACCCTTGAAAAACTGTCTAAAAAATACTTTGGTGGAGTTTATCTACCAGAAGCAAAAGATATTAAAGAATAATATATAATTAAAGGAGACTTCAAAATGAAATTGAAAAAAATTCTTGGTTTAACAGCTCTTGCAGCTATTGCAACATTTGCTCTTGCAGCATGTGGTTCTTCAAAATCATCTAGTAAAGATGGTGAAACAACTGTAAAAGTGGGTGTTATGACTTTGAGCGACACTGAAAAAGCTCGTTGGGATCAAGTTCAAAAGAACTTGGATGACGCTAAAACAGGGATCAAATTGGAATTCACTCAATTTACAGACTACTCACAACCAAACGTGGCTGTAAAAGATGGTAGCGTGGATATCAATGCTTTCCAACACTACAACTTCCTTGATAACTGGAACTCTAAAAACGACAAGGCCCTTGTTGCAGTAGCAGATACGTACATCGCTCCAATCCGTCTTTACTCTGGTACAGAAAACGGTAAAAACAAATACACTTCAATTAAAGAAATTCCTAAAGGTGGAACAATCGCTGTACCAAATGACCCAACAAATGAAAGCCGTGCCTTGTATGTCTTGCAATCAGCTGGTTTGATTAAATTGGATACCAAAGATGGTCAATTGGCAAACGTGTCAAATATCAAAGAAAATTCAAAAGATTTGAAGATTTCTGAATTGGATGCTTCACAAACACCATCTGCTCTTCCATCAGTAGATGCTGCAGTCATCAATAATACCTTCGTTCGTGAAGCAGGCGTTGATTTCAAAAAAGCTATCTATGTTGAAAAGAAAGACAACAACTCAAAACAATGGTACAACGTGATCGCTGCTAAGAAAGATTGGGAAAAATCTGATAAAGCAAAAGCAATCAAAGAAATCATCAAAGCCTATCACAAAGACAATGTGAAGAAAGTGATCGAAGAATCTTCAGAAGGAATGGACCAACCAGTCTTCTAAGATTTGATCTCAAGTGTATGAAGGAGGTGGAGAAGCAATTCTCTACCTCTTATCGTGTATTAGGAGGAATGCATGCCTTTTGCAACAGAAGCGGAACAAATCCGTAAATTTGAAAATGATGAGGTCGCACAACATTATTTTGAAGTGTTGCGAACCTTGATTTCAAAAAAATCCATCTTTGCCCAACAAGTTGGTCTCAAGGAAGTAGCTAACTATTTGGGGGAAATTTTTACAGCTGCAGGAGCCAAAGTCGAAGTGGATGATAGCTATACAGCACCTTTTGTGATTGCCAAATTTTTCTCGCCAAATCCTGAAGCCAAAACTATCATTTTTTATAACCACTATGATACGGTACCAGCTGATGGAGACCAACCTTGGACGGGAGATCCTTTCACCTTATCGGTTCATTATGGAACCATGTACGGTCGAGGGGTTGATGATGATAAGGGGCATATCACAGCTCGTCTCACAGCTCTTCGAAAATACATTCGTGAAAGTGGTGATTTGCCAGTCAATATCACCTTTATCATCGAAGGGGCAGAGGAGTCTGCATCGACGGACTTGGATAAATACTTGGCTAAACATAAGAAACACTTGCGTGGGGCGGACCTCTTAGTTTGGGAACAAGGTACCCGAAATAATCAGGGTCAGTTGGAAATTTCCGGTGGTAGCAAAGGGATCGTCACCTTTGATATGGTGGTGAAGAGTGCAGAAGTGGATATTCATTCCAGCTATGGCGGCGTGGTGGACTCTGCTTCTTGGTATTTGTTAAATGCTATCGCCAGTCTTCGTGACAAAGAAGGCCAAATCTTGGTGGATGGGATTTATGATCAGATCCAAGAACCCAATGAACGCGAGCTAGCTTTGATCGAGCAATATGCCAACAAAGGACCAGAAGATGTAGCAGAAACCTATGGTCTAAACCTTCCAATCTTGAAGGAAGACCGAAAAGAATTCCTGCGCCGTTTCTATTTTGAACCAGCCCTGAATATTGAAGGTTTTGGCTCTGGTTACCAAGGCCAAGGTGTTAAAACGATTCTTCCGGCAGAGGCACGTGCCAAGATGGAGGTGCGCTTGGTTCCTGGACTGGATCCCAAGGATGTCTTAGAAAAGATCAAGCAGCAATTGAAGAAAAATGGCTATGATCAGGTCGAATTGGTCTATACTCTTGGTGAAATGAGTTACCGAAGTGATATGAGTGCCCCATCGATTTTAAATGTCATTCGGCTGGCCAAAGACTTCTATAGAGAAGGAGTTTCTGTTCTTCCAACAACAGCGGGGACAGGACCCATGCATACGGTATTTGAGGCTTTGCAGGTACCGATGGCAGCCTTTGGAATTGGCAATGCCAATAGCCGTGATCATGGGGGCGACGAAAATGTGAAAATCGCCGATTATTACACCCATATTGAATTGATAAAGGAGTTAATAGCAAGTTATGAGTAAAGCAATGATTCAGCTGGACCACATTGATGTGACCTTCCAGCAAAAGAAACGTCAGATCCAAGCCGTCAAAGATGTGACCATTCATATTAATGAAGGCGATATCTATGGGATTGTAGGGTATTCTGGAGCCGGAAAATCGACCTTGGTTCGGGTGATCAATCTCTTGCAAGTGCCTAGTGCCGGAACCATCACTGTGGATGGGGATGTGATTTATCAAGATCAGGTGACCCTAAAACCGGCTGCCCTTCGGGAGAAACGTCGGGATATCGGAATGATTTTCCAACACTTCAACTTGATGGCTCAAATGACTGTCGCAGAAAATGTAGCATTTGCTCTTAAACATTCTAAATTGAACAAAGAACAAAAGAATGAGAAAGTGGCGAAATTGTTGGATTTGGTTGGTCTATCTGACCGTGCAGAAAATTACCCAGCCCAATTGTCTGGTGGACAAAAGCAGCGGGTAGCGATTGCGCGTGCCCTTGCCAACGATCCAAAGATTTTGATCTCAGATGAGTCAACTTCAGCCTTGGATCCAAAGACGACCAAACAAATTTTAGCTTTGTTGCAAGAATTGAACAAAAAACTTGGTTTAACCATTGTCTTGATCACCCATGAGATGCAAATTGTAAAAGATATTGCCAACCGGGTAGCTGTCATGCAAAATGGCGAACTGATTGAAGAAGGGTCTGTTTTAGATATCTTCTCGAATCCGAAAAATGCTTTGACGCAAGACTTTATCACGGTTGCAACAGGAATCGATGAAGCCATGGTAAAAATCAACCAACAAGCGATTGTTAAGAATTTGCCTGATGATTCGATTTTAGCGCATCTCAAGTATGCGGGTTCTGTGACAGATACAGCTATCATCAATGATATTTACAAGCAGTACCAAGTATCTGCCAACATTTTATTTGGGAACATCGAGATCCTTGATAACACGCCTGTTGGAGAATTGGTGGTCATCTTATCAGGTGAAAATCAAAATCTGGAGACGGCCAAAGCTGAGTTAGAAAATGCAGGAGTTTCCGTGACTATTGTGAAAGATGGGAGAAAAGCATGATCCAGTTAATTCAAACATATTTACCAAATGTCTATAAATTAGGGTGGTCTGGCCAGTATGGATGGGGAACCGCTATTTACTTGACTCTTTACATGACCGTTATTTCCTTCATTATTGGTGGATTTTTAGGTTTGGTGACAGGACTTTTGTTAGTCTTGACCCGTCCAGGTGGTGTCATCGAAAATAGAATCGTTTTCCAAATTTTGGATAAAATTACTTCCTTGTTCCGCGCCATTCCTTTCATTATCTTGTTGGCCTTTATTAATCCCTTGACCTACTTGCTCTTGAAAAATACCATCGGTCCTACAGCGGCCCTTGTTCCGCTATCCTTGGCTGTCTTTCCTTTCTTTGCCCGCCAAGTCCAAGTAGTCTTGTCAGAATTGGATGGAGGCGTGATTGAAGCAGCACAAGCCAGTGGGGCAACCTTCTGGGATATTGTTGGAGTCTACCTGCGTGAAGGACTTCCTGATTTGATCCGTGTAACAACAGTGACCATCATTTCCTTGATTGGAGAAACCGCCATGGCGGGTGCCGTTGGTGCTGGAGGATTAGGAACCTTGGCCATCAACTACGGGAAAAACATGTTTAACAATGATGTCATCTTTGTGGCGACCTTATTGATCCTGATTCTGATCGTTCTGGTCCAATTTATCGGGGACTTCCTTTCGAAGAAAATTAGCCACCGTTAGGATCAGTATCCAATGAATAGAATAAATGTGAATCAAATAAAACAAGTTGGAGCCTTCACTTTCCTCTATTTTCTTGCGATTGGACTGGGGGTCTTAGTTGGAAATCTGGTCGATCATCAAGGAAATATGTTTTATGCTCCTGCCTTTTCAGCCTTGTTTGGCGGGATGATCTACCGCTATTATCTAGAAAAAATAAAAGGAGTTGGATCTATCTTTATAGTTGGCTGCGTGATTGGATCCTTCTTCCTCTTTTCGCGTCATGGTGCAGGGGCCTTTATTCCAGCCTTGATCGCCGGAAGTTTTGCGGAAATGGTCGCCTCAAGTGGTCGTTTTCGCTCGAATTTACGAAATGTCTTGTCTTTTGTCATTTTTGCCTTTGCGACGACAGGGCCCATTCTTATGATGTGGTTCTATCCAGCCAGTTACCGCATGTCGTTACTGGATCGTGGTAAATCGATAGACTATGTCAATCGAGTGATGGTATCACCAGATCTAGCGACCATCACTTGGTTTGTCCTCACGGTCATACTGGGTGCTGGATTAGGATGGGGACTATCATATATCCTACAGTCATTTCTAACAAAAAGAAGAGGAAACTAAGAAAGCCTGGGAAACCAGGCTTTCTTAGTTTTATCAAAAATATTTTTTACAAAATGCAAGATATATATTGCAAAATAGAAAATATAGTGTATAATAGAGCTATAAAAATAAGAAAGGAAAAGCCTGTGGCGAAAAATCTCAAATTAAAAATGGCCCGGGTCGAGCATGATATGACCCAGGGGGATCTTGCAGATGCCATTGGAGTGACGCGCCAGACCATCGGTCTGATTGAGGCGGGAAAGTATAACCCAACCCTCAGTCTCTGCCTTGCCATCTGTAAGACCTTGGATAAGACGCTGGATCAACTGTTCTGGGAGTAACAGTTTTAATAATAGAAAGAGGAAGAATATGAAACAAAAGAAAGAACCAATTGTAAAAGATGAACGGACTATGCTACTTGATGGAAAAATCGCAGGAGAACTTGTCCTTGGCATGACCTGCTTTATTGCCCTATCTGCCTTTGTGAAGTCCAGTATCCTGGACTTAGACCTAGTCGCTTATCTCCCTGAGATGTTCCTTCTGATTGCCATGGGGGCTTATGCTCTGCTAAGAAGGATCAGTTCAGGGATTGATATCCGAGATGTGTTAGAAAAAGATAGCTGGTTGAGTCGCCTTGGGTCAGGTCTAGTCTTTGCTGTGCTGATGATAGCCATGGATGTGATTGGAAAGCGAGAGGCAACGAGCTTTATCTTGAGTCCCAAGTATCTGATCAAAATTTTATTAGAAATCATCGTTTTTGCCATCCTGACAGATCTGCTTGAAAAACCACTTGCTCTTATCAATCGGAAAAAACAAGAGAAGATCGAGGCAGAGTTAGAGGATGAAGAATAAGGAGAAAGCAATGAGATTACAATTGCTGAACAAACAAATCATAGATGAACGAGAAGAAGGCTTAGCTAATAAGGCTGGTGCTGAGACGGCTGGTTTTCTTTTCCTTGCCTTAACTGTTTTTAGTGTGGGATCCATTTTTACATCTAAGGTGGGGCTCAGTCCAATCATGGTGGTAGCCTTACTCATCGTCTCAGGATTGTATTACTCTGTTCGTTGTCAACGATTGGGTGTGAAATTTATCAGTTATAGCTATCTAAATGTGACGGGAATTGTAGCAGTAACCTCTATTCTTTCCTTGTTCATCTGGGCTCAAAATTTTCAATTAAACCAAGCTGTCTATCAGGCAAATCCCTTCCATTCAAAATTCTTACTGGTACTTCCTATTACCTTTTTACTGAATCTTCCAATTGTATGGGGAGTCAATACCCTTGTAATGCTTCTTGCAAAAGTTGAGAAAAAACGCTATGAAGCCTATCTGGATCAATTGGAAAAAGAAGAGTAGGAAGCTGGAACCCTGGTTTCGTCGTATAAAAGTCTGGGAAACCAGGCTTTTATTTTTCAGTCAAATAAATTGCATTCGTTTTCTTGGGAGAGTATACTGGTATAGTTGAATGAAAAATTCTGATAATTTAATCTTAGAAAAGAGAATGACATGGCAAAACCTATTCGTGTATTACTTTATTATAAATATGTTCCCATCGAAAACGCAGAACAATTTGTGGCTGATCACTTGGCTTTCTGTAAATCAATCGGCCTTAAAGGTCGTATCCTAGTCGCTGATGAAGGGATTAACGGAACCGTATCTGGTGACTACGAAACAACACAAAAATACATGGACTACGTTCACAGCCTTCCAGGGATGGAAGACCTCTGGTTCAAGATTGATGAGGAAGAAGAGCAAGCTTTCAAGAAGATGTTTGTACGTTATAAGAAAGAGATTGTCCACCTTGGTTTAGAGGATGATAATTTCGATAATGACATCAATCCTCTTGAAACAACAGGTGCTTACTTGTCACCAAAAGAGTTTAAAGAAGCTCTTCTAGACGAAGATACCGTTGTCCTTGATACTCGGAATGACTACGAGTACGATCTTGGTCACTTCCGTGGGGCTATTCGTCCTGACATCCGTAACTTCCGTGAATTGCCACAATGGGTTCGTGATAACAAGGAAAAATTCATGGACAAGCGTGTTGTCGTCTACTGTACTGGTGGAGTCCGCTGTGAGAAATTCTCAGGCTGGATGGTGCGTGAAGGCTACAAAGATGTCGGTCAATTGCATGGCGGAATCGCCACTTACGGGAAAGACCCAGAAGTTCAAGGCGAACTGTGGGATGGGAAAATGTACGTCTTTGACGAGCGGATTGCAGTCGATGTCAACCATGTCGATCCAAGCGTTGTCGGAAAAGACTGGTTTGATGGAACACCATGCGAACGCTATGTCAACTGTGGAAATCCTTTCTGTAACCGTCGCATCTTGACCTCAGAAGAAAACGAAGACAAGTACCTCCGTGGCTGCTCACATGAGTGCCGAGTTCACCCTCGCAATCGCTATGTAGAAGAACACAACTTGTCACAAGCAGAAGTTCGTGAGCGTTTGGCCCTTATCGGTGAGACGCTTGATGGAGCACCTGCATAATGGAAACAAACAGTCTGAAAGCTCAGGCTGTTTTTATATGGAAATTGATTGAAAATTGTGCTATACTTTAGGTAAGCGATTTCACAAAGGAGAAAACAAATGAGTATCGTGTTTTCAATCAAAAATAAAAAGAGCTTATTTGGCTATCAGAAAGTACTCGCAGCACAGGAAGTTCTTAAATTAGTAGAAGGGTTAACAACCTACAACTATGATCCTGCCACCCTTCATCGTCCCTTAAATGATTTTGAAGGCTTGAACTGTATCGTATTTGGTAAGAGCGGTCTTCCTCTGCAGTTACGCTATTTTGATGAGGAAGAGTCTTATCAGATTCAGGTGCCCTCTTTTGCGATAGAAGAAGATTGGCAGTTGGCCCTTCGATGGATCAGTCGCCTAGGAGAAGTATTAGGAACGGAGATTGTGGCCAGTGACGGCGTAAGCTATACTCCAGATTCTGTTTTCCATTTTGATTATGAAGTCGTTATCCTAGAAACGCTGGGTAATGTGACGAAAGAAAAAGATCTAAAAGAGTTTGAAGTACAAGGCTTCGCTCATCCAGTCTATTTGGATCGGAATACAGTGCAGGAAGTCTTGAACCATGTCCATCCACTAGAAGCCTACTCTGCCTTTATCAAGAAGATTCAATATAGTGCAGCTTATTTCAGTCAAGTCCGTTTTTATCAACAGGAGGAGACAGGAGCATTTTTAGCTAGCTATAGCTTGACAGAAGATACGGATACGGTCTTGCCAAGCGTGCCACATGTTCCTGCAGAATATGTAGAAATTGTGGGCTTAGCGGGTATCATTGATTGGCGGGTTCTATTGGTTGCGATCGATGGAGATCCGGATAAGCCAGAAAATTACCATCCAATTGGCTCTCTTGCTCTGAAGAATCTATTGGCAGCGCTAGAGCCAGATGAATTCCAGCTGCTAGATGCTAGTCAAATTGAAATCAAAAAATTGTCCAAAGAACGGTTGCTAGAATTAGCGCAATTGGAAAACAAGTAAAAAATATCGCAGTGAACTGTCCTTCCGACGTTTGATCCGAAAAATCTAACGTCTGGAAGCAGTTCTTTTTTATGCTCCTTCCTTTGATCAAAAACCAATGACTAGGCTAATTGTGGTATAATAGGGGCCTAGAAGTAGAATGAAAGAGGTGCACGAAATGCTGTTAGAAGAATTTGATGCCAATCGACAGGCGATTATCAATCCACAAGACTTACACCAACCAATTGAAGGATTTCCCAAAGTAGTCATCTCTTGCTTTTCAAGAGTAACTTTTGCTCGCCTCCTTGAAAATTATGAACATGAGGTCATTGCAAGAACCTCCATGGCCAATTTTGAAGTCGTGGTCTATGGGATCACTATTGGAGACCAACAGATTGGTGCCTTTAATGCACCAGTTGGGGCTGCTTCCTGTGTGGGGATTATAGAGGACCTGATTCAATTTGGGATGGAAAAACTGGTGCTCTTTGGAACCTGTGGGGTTTTAGACCGTGATATCGAAGCGACTTCCATCATCATTCCAACGGCTGCTCTTCGCGACGAGGGGACCAGTTACCACTATCTTCCGGCTAGTGATGAAGTGGAAGTAAACAAGAAAACCCTCCCTCTCTTCCAAGCCTTTCTGGACAGTCACAAGGTTTCTTATCAGTCAGGAAAAGTGTGGACGACAGATGCACCCTACCGGGAAACCATCGACAAGATGAAGCGACGAAAGGAAGCAGGAGCCATCTGTGTGGATATGGAATGTTCGGCAGTGGCAGCCTTAGCAGCTTATAGGGGCTTTGAGCTCTGCCATTTCTTCTACGCAGCAGACCACCTCTCGGAAGAAAAATGGGATATCCGAACCTTATCTAGTCATGAGGATTTAGATAGCAAGGATCGAATCGCGGAGTTAGCCATCCAATTTGCGCTCTTTTGGGAAAAGGCAAACTAAATGAAAGAAGCAATGATTGAACTGAAGGATTTTTCCTTCCAATACAAGAAGTAATTTTGCAAGATAGGATTGTTTCATCTAGATTCTAAGTCGAGACAGAACCTGATGGATCTTTCTCAATCAGGGACGTTTTTACAATCCATGGAGGTAATGACATGTCAGAAACGATTTTAGTAACAGGAGCTTCAGCTGGCTTTGGTCAAGCGATTTGCCGTCGTTTAGTAGCAGATGGATACCGTGTGATCGGATCAGCTAGACGCATCGATAAATTACAGGCCCTTCAAGAAGAGTTGGGAGAAGCCTTTTATCCCCTGCAAATGGATGTGACGGATCTTTCTCAGGTAGATCATGCACTTGCCAGTTTGCCAAAAGATTGGGAGAAAGTGGATGTTTTGGTCAATAATGCTGGCTTGGCTCTAGGCCTCGCCCCAGCTTATGAAGCAGAGGTCGCAGACTGGCTGACCATGATTCAGACCAATATTGTCGGCCTGACCTATCTGACAAGGAAAATCTTGCCCCAGATGGTGGAACGAAATGATGGCTATATTATTAATTTGGGCTCTACAGCAGGAACTGTACCTTATCCAGGGGCCAATGTTTACGGGGCATCCAAGGCCTTTGTCAAGCAATTCTCCCTCAATCTTCGGGCAGATTTAGCTGGCAAGAAGATTCGTGTCAGCAATATTGAACCCGGTCTTTGCGAAGGGACAGAGTTCTCTTCTGTTCGCTTTAAAGGAGACGAAAAACGGGTAGAAGCCCTCTATCGAGATGCCCATGCCATTCAGCCGGAAGACATTGCCAACACAGTAGCTTGGTTGATCCAACAGCCCAAGCATGTCAATGTCAACCGGATTGAAATCATGCCGGTTTCCCAAACCTTTGGTCCTCAACCCGTTTATCGTGATTAAAAAGAGAAGCAACCACTCCACAAGGGGTTGGTTGTTTTTTATCTTTCCTCTGGTATAATAGAAGGCAAAGTAAGGAGAAAAAGATGACAGCTGCGTTAATTATTGGTTCAACCGTTTGTGATGTGATGATTTACTTGGATCGTTTGCCAAGTCGTGAAGGAGATGCCCATATTGATCACCAGCAATGGTCTGTGGGAGGTTGTGCCTTTAATGTCGTTAATATCCTTCATTTTTTGTCGCAACCCTACCAGTTTGTCTCGCCAGTCGGTTCTGGAATATATGGTGATTTTATTCGGAGAGAGCTAAAACAATTAGGGATTTCCTCTAGCATCTCATTAGAAGGGGCCAATGGTTGCTGTTACTGCTTTGTAGAGTTTGATGGTGAGCGGACCTTCTTATCGGACCACGGAGTGGAGTATAGCTTCCAAGCAGAGTGGCTAAAAGAGATTGAGACAGATCGGTTTGATTACATCTACTTATGTGGCCTTGAAGTCGAGGAGCCAACCGGTCTTGCATTGGTCCAGTCTGTTTCGCAACTAGAAGGCCAGGTGATTTTCGCACCTGGGCCACGCGGACTCTTGATTCCAAAGGATCGACTGGAAGCAATTTATGATCTGCATCCAATTCTCCATGTTAATGAGGCTGAAGCACTGGCTTTTTCAGGGTGTAGAGAGATCCAACCAGCCATCGAACACTTGTACCAGAGAACGGGACAATTGGTCATTGTCACCTTGGGTGAAAAAGGAGCAGTCGCCTATGATGGCAACTGGTATGAGGCAGACGGTTTTCCAACAGAAGTCGTCGACACAGTAGGTGCTGGAGATAGCCATGTGGGAGCCTTCATATCCGCCCGTTTAGAAGGCTTAGACATCGCGCAAGCCTTAAGATTTGCCAACAAAGTCTCTAGCCAGATTGTTGCAAGTAAGGGCGTTCATCTGACAAAAGAGCAACAAGAAGCCCTGCGAACAGAATTGAAACAAAAATAAAAAAGAGAGGGGGACAGAAATCGGTAATTCGTTAGAATTCGATTTCTTTGTCCCGCCTCCGCACAGTTGAGTAGGGCTGTAAAAGCTGATGAAATCAGCGTAGTAGAGCCCACTAAACCACTGCGTCTTGCTCGACAATCCAAGACAATTGAGAGGCTAGGACTTTTGTCCCAGCCTCTTATTTGACTTTATCCGCTTAGCCCTTTGTATCTTACTACAATGGCCTTTTATTAGGCATACCCGCTTTTCTTGGGTATTTATTGGGGGTTTCTTTTTTCTTTTCGACTACAGTGATATAGCGTGGATCCCCATTTGGCAATTCATATTGTAGATTGTCTTCAACCTTGCTAAAGAGCAGATTGAGGGCATTTTTGGCTTCTTCCAGCTCTTCTGGAGCATTGCTGGCCTTTAGAGCGAGGAGCCGTCCTCCTACTTTCAGGTAAGGGATGGTCAGTTCAGAGAGGACCTGCATGCGGGCAACCGCGCGGGCAGTTACGATATCAAATTGGGCACGAAAGGCCTTGTCTTGTGCAAAGTCCTCAGCTCGTCCATGGTAGAAATGTACTCCGCTCAAGCCCAACTCTTCAGCTAGCAAGTGAAGGAAATTGATTCGCTTATTGAGGGAATCAATAATGGTCACATCTAGCTCAGGGAATAGGATCTTCATTGGTAGGCTGGGAAAGCCAGCACCAGCTCCGATATCCAAGAGACGGATGGGTTGGTTTTCGATCAAACCTTGTAAAATGGGTGCGATAGAGTCATAAAAATGCTTGAGATAGACTTCGTCTTTTTCGGTGATGGCAGTGAGATTAATCTTCTCATTCCATTCCACGAGGAGCTCGAAATAGCGTTCGTATTGCTCTTTTTGTCGATCAGTTAATGGGAATCCGAGATCGGCTAAACGGACATAAAATTCTTCTGGTTTCATGCTATTATTTTACCACAAAATAAGGGAAATTTGATATACTGGTAGAAAGAAATGAAAGGAATTCAATAAAATGATTTGGATTATTCTTGGGATCATTGTGGTCCTTGTGTTGATTGTAGTAGGAGTTTACAACGGTTTGGTGAAAAGCCGGATGCAAACTCGTGAAGCATGGAGTCAAATTGATGTGCAATTGAAACGTCGGAATGACTTGATTCCAAACTTGATCGAAACAGTAAAAGGCTATGCCAAGTATGAAGGGGATACCCTTGCTAAGGTCACTCAACTTCGCCAACAAGTAGCTCAAGCATCTTCACCTGCAGAAGCAATGGCGGCCAGCGATGCTCTTTCTCGTCAAGTAGCAGGCATCTTTGCGGTTGCAGAAAACTACCCAGACTTGAAAGCTAACACTAACTTCATGCAGTTGCAAGAAGAATTGACCAATACAGAAAACAAAATTTCTTATGCTCGTCAATTGTACAACAGTGTCACAAGCAACTACAATGTCAAGTTGGAAACTTTCCCAACAAACGTGATTGCTGGAATGTTTGGCTTCAAACAAGCCGAATTCCTTCAAGTGCCTGAAGAAGAAAAAGCAGTACCAAAGGTGGACTTTAGCGGATTAGGAGACTAATATGCTTTTTGACCAAATTGCAAGCAATAAAAGGAGAACCTGGATTCTCCTTATTGCTTTTTTCATACTCTTAGCTCTTATCGGAGCAGCCGTTGGTTACCTCTGGTTAGGCTCCTCCCTTGGTGGCGTCATCCTAGCTTTGATTATTGGGGGAATCTATGCCTTTAGCATGATTTTCCAATCAACTGAAGTTGTCATGCGGATGAATGGAGCGCGTGAAGTGACGGAAGAGCAAGCCCCTCAACTCTACCATATTGTACAAGATATGGCCATGGTAGCTCAAATCCCTATGCCTCGAGTTTATATTGTAGATGATCCATCCATGAATGCATTTGCGACAGGGTCTAATCCTCAAAATGCAGCCGTTGCAGCGACAACAGGTCTACTGGCTGTGATGAACCGTGAGGAATTGGAGGGAGTCATCGGACACGAAGTCAGCCATATTCGCAATTACGATATCCGCATCTCTACGATTGCAGTTGCCCTTGCTAGTGCCATCACCATGCTTTCTAGCATTGGTGGTCGGATGATGTGGTGGGGCGGTGGCCGTAGCCGGGACGATGATCGAGAAGGTAGCGGTGGTTTGGAGATTGTTATGTTGATCCTTTCCTTGCTTGCCATCGTTTTAGCACCATTAGCAGCGACCTTGGTCCAGTTAGCCATTTCTCGTCAACGGGAGTTCCTAGCAGATGCTTCAAGTGTTGAATTGACGCGGAATCCTCAAGGAATGATCAATGCTTTGTTAAAACTAGACAATAGCGAACCAATGCAACGACATGTCGATGATGCGAGCAGTGCACTTTTTATCAACGATCCAAAAAAAGAAACCGGTTTGCAAAAACTCTTTTATACCCACCCACCCATTGCTGAACGGGTAGCTCGCCTAAGAAAAATGTAAAAAAAATCCACCAAACGGTGGGTTTTTTATTATGTGACTTTCAGTCCGTCTCGCTC
>NZ_KV807480.1:0-2500 GCF_001812015.1 Streptococcus sp. HMSC073D05 | reverse complement strand
TAACATCCTAGTTGTCTGTGCAACCCCACATCCTTTTCCACTTAACAATTATTTTGGGACCTTAGCTGGTGGTCTGGGCTGTTTCCCTTTCGACTACGGATCTTAGCACTCGCAGTCTGACTGCCGACCATAATTCATTGGCATTCGGAGTTTATCTGAGATTGGTAATCCGGGATGGACCCCTCACCCAAACAGTGCTCTACCTCCAAGAATCTTAATGTCGACGCTAGCCCTAAAGCTATTTCGGAGAGAACCAGCTATCTCCAAGTTCGTTTGGAATTTCTCCGCTACCCACAAGTCATCCAAGCACTTTTCAACGTGCCCTGGTTCGGTCCTCCAGTGAGTTTTACCTCACCTTCAACCTGCTCATGGGTAGGTCACATGGTTTCGGGTCTACGACATAATACTAAAGCGCCCTATTCAGACTCGGTTTCCCTGCGGCTCCGTCTCTTCAACTTAACCTCGCATCATATCGTAACTCGCCGGTTCATTCTACAAAAGGCACGCTCTCACCCATTAACGGGCTCGAACTTGTTGTAGGCACACGGTTTCAGGTTCTATTTCACTCCCCTCCCGGGGTGCTTTTCACCTTTCCCTCACGGTACTGGTTCACTATCGGTCACTAGAGAGTATTTAGGGTTGGGAGATGGTCCTCCCAGATTCCGACGGGATTTCTCGTGTCCCGCCGTACTCAGGATACTGCTAGGTATAAAGACTATTTCGAATACGAGGCTCTTACTCTCTTTGGCTGACCTTCCCATGTCATTCTTCTATAATCTTTAAGTCCATATTGCAGTCCTACAACCCCGAAGAGTAAACTCTTCGGTTTGCCCTCCTGCCGTTTCGCTCGCCGCTACTCAGGCAATCGCTTTTGCTTTCTCTTCCTGCAGCTACTTAGATGTTTCAGTTCACTGCGTCTTCCTCTACCTATCCTTAACAGATAGGAGTACTAGCCATTAGCTAGTGGGTTCCCCCATTCGGACATCTCTGGATCGTCGCTTACTTACAGCTCCCCAAAGCATTTCGTCGTTTGTCACGTCCTTCTTCGGCTTCTAGTGCCAAGGCATCCACCGTGCGCCCTTATTAACTTAACCTTATTTTTGGTCTTGCGACCTAAACTCTTTAAATATTTACAGCGTTTCGGTTTATTTTCTTGTTACTATTTGATATAGATATTCAATTTTCAATGTTCAATCTTAACACCCTTACAGTGTTAATGGAGCCTAGCGGGATCGAACCGCTGACCTCCTGCGTGCAAAGCAGGCGCTCTCCCAGCTGAGCTAAGGCCCCACAAGACCTCTCAAAACTAAACAAGACCAACGTACAGGTTTCCATTTCCTTAGAAAGGAGGTGATCCAGCCGCACCTTCCGATACGGCTACCTTGTTACGACTTCACCCCAATCATCTATCCCACCTTAGGCGGCTGGCTCCTTACGGTTACCTCACCGACTTCGGGTGTTACAAACTCTCGTGGTGTGACGGGCGGTGTGTACAAGGCCCGGGAACGTATTCACCGCGGCGTGCTGATCCGCGATTACTAGCGATTCCGACTTCATGTAGGCGAGTTGCAGCCTACAATCCGAACTGAGACTGGCTTTAAGAGATTAGCTTGCCGTCACCGACTCGCGACTCGTTGTACCAGCCATTGTAGCACGTGTGTAGCCCAGGTCATAAGGGGCATGATGATTTGACGTCATCCCCACCTTCCTCCGGTTTATTACCGGCAGTCTCGCTAGAGTGCCCAACTCAATGATGGCAACTAACAATAGGGGTTGCGCTCGTTGCGGGACTTAACCCAACATCTCACGACACGAGCTGACGACAACCATGCACCACCTGTCACCTCTGTCCCGAAGGAAAACTCTATCTCTAGAGCGGTCAGAGGGATGTCAAGACCTGGTAAGGTTCTTCGCGTTGCTTCGAATTAAACCACATGCTCCACCGCTTGTGCGGGCCCCCGTCAATTCCTTTGAGTTTCAACCTTGCGGTCGTACTCCCCAGGCGGAGTGCTTAATGCGTTAGCTGCGGCACTGAGCCCCGGAAAGGACCCAACACCTAGCACTCATCGTTTACGGCGTGGACTACCAGGGTATCTAATCCTGTTTGCTCCCCACGCTTTCGAGCCTCAGCGTCAGTTACAGACCAGAGAGCCGCTTTCGCCACCGGTGTTCCTCCATATATCTACGCATTTCACCGCTACACATGGAATTCCACTCTCCCCTTCTGCACTCAAGTTAAACAGTTTCCAAAGCGTACTATGGTTAAGCCACAGCCTTTAACTTCAGACTTATCTAACCGCCTGCGCTCGCTTTACGCCCAATAAATCCGGATAACGCTCGGGACCTACGTATTACCGCGGCTGCTGGCACGTAGTTAGCCGTCCCTTTCTGGTAAGTTACCGTCACAGTGTGAACTTTCCACTCTCACACTCGTTCTTCTCTTACAACAGAGCTTTACGATCCGAAAACCTTCTTCACTCACGCGGCGTTGCTCGGTCAG
>NZ_KV807479.1:0-263 GCF_001812015.1 Streptococcus sp. HMSC073D05 | reverse complement strand
ATGACACCGATTGTTGGACTGGGATTCGGTTTAGCTATTTTTGATACGCGTTTAATCAAGCAATCTCTAGAGGTTTTATTGACTCAAGTGTTGGTCAGTTTGCTTGTCTCGACTCTGTATTTCTGGATTTCTCCCTTGTCTTATGCAAGTAGCGAGTTGATTGCACGAACCTCTCCAACCATTTGGGATGTCCTCATTGCTATTGCTGGTGGGATTGCTGGTGTGATCGGTTCAAGGAAAAAAGAAGCAAACAATATCGTGCC
>NZ_KV807478.1:0-52480 GCF_001812015.1 Streptococcus sp. HMSC073D05 | reverse complement strand
CTAACGGAGCGAGACGGACTGAAAGTCACATAATCAAAAACAAGTCGCCAGCGCGACTTGTTTTATGTTTCATGTTTTTGTCTAAAGTGGTAGTAGGCCCCCAACATACCCGCAGCGTTTTGATGGTGGGCAAATTCCAAACGAATCTTATCTGCTAGGCTAGGAACCAGTTCGGCACACAGGGCTTGATAGATTTTAGGTTTCAGGATGGCTTCCTGAGCCATAATCCCCCCTCCAAGAACGATGACCTCTGGATTGAGCACATAAACGATATTGGCCAGTCCTTTGCCAAGGTAGGTCACCATTCGATCAATTCCAGCCATACAGATTTTATCTCCTTCAGTTGCCTGTTTGAAGATCCGGCGACCATTCCACTGTTCCACAGGATCTCCATGATGTTCTGCCACATACTCGACCAAAGCCGTCGTTGAAGCCAGATCCTGAAAGGCACCGTCTGGCAAATGAAGATAGCCAACCTCACAAGCTGAATTACTAAAGCCATGAAAGACCTGACCATCAAGCAAGAGGCAACCACCGATCCCTGTCCCAATCGTCAGGCAAACAGCATTGTTAGATCCTTTTGCATGGCCTGTAGTGACCTCTGCGAGACCAGCACAGTTGACATCATTTTCAATCTCGCAAGGGATCTGAAATGTCTCTTCAATTTCCTTTTTGAATTGGGTACCTGCATAGTTGGGAATTTGCGGGCCAGCATAAAAGATTTCTCCCTTATCAGGATCGACCATTCCGGCCGAAGAAATCGCAACCCCTGCCAAGGGATGCTTCTTCAAATAACGGGCTACGATTTCCTTTGTTGTGTTAAGAATGTGAGGTCCTCCTTTTTGGGCCTCCGTTGGCATTTCATGGGTCTCTAGGAGTTGCCCTTTTGCATCGGCTAGACCATACTTGATACTGGTCCCTCCGATATCAATTACAACATATGGATTCATCTAGACCTCCTTTGATCAAAGGAATCTGGCTTTTGTGTCCTGAATGAGTTGAGCAGCACGTTGAATCACTTCTTGATCCGCTTCTACTACTGGCGTCAAAGGGGAGCGAACAGATCCCAAGTCCAAACCTTCATTGATGCGCAAAACCGCTTTGATGACCGCATACATATTGCCATGAGCAGACGTCAAGACTCCGATAATGTCATTGATGGCAAACTGCAAGGCACGCGCAGTCTCTAAGTCTTTCTCAGCAATCAGCTGATTGAGCTTCAAGAAAAGTTCTGGCATCGCACCATAGGTACCACCGATCCCAGCATGGGCTCCCATGAGACGGCCGCCTAAGAATTGTTCATCTGGACCATTAAAGACAATGTGGTCGTCGCCTCCTAAAGAAGTAAAGGTTTGAATGTCCTGAACAGGCATCGAAGAATTCTTGACCCCAATCACCCGTGGGTTTTTCAACATTTCCTTGTAAAGGCTCGGTGTCAAAGCAACCCCTGCCAATTGCGGGATATTATAGATAACAAAGTCTGTATTGGGTGCGGCTGCACTGATTTCATTCCAGTAGTGGGCAACACTATATTCTGGCAAGCGGAAATAGATCGGCGGAATGGCCGCAATGGCATCCACTCCTAGTTCTTCCGCATGTCGTGCCAATTCTACGCTATCCTTGGTGTTGTTGCAGGCTACGTGAGCAATGATGGTCAATTTCCCTTTAGCTACTGCCATCACTTCTTCCAAGATCAGCTTGCGATCGGCCACGCTCTGGTAAATACATTCGCCAGAGGATCCGTTGACATACAAGCCCTGCACACCTTTCACGATAAAATATTCTACCAGCGCACGTACCCGCTCCGGGCTAATTTCTCCTTGGTCATCATAGCAGGCGTAAAAAGCGGGGATGACTCCTTCATATTTTTTTAAATCTGACATTTTTTCTCCTTTTGTCACTAATAAATTCATTTTATTCTTGGTACTGGGCGAAAATCTTTTCCATTAATCCAACTTGTGCAAAAGCCAAGCTTGAAAAGCCGAACAAGAAAAAGATCATAAGCCCCAATAGGAAAGCTAAAACTGAGCTTGCAAGAGCCATATATAGAAGCAAGAGAGCACTTCCCATGACAAAGAACCAAGGAAAATGCAAGCCTGTCACAATCATGGCTTTTTGCAAACACTCTTTCCAATCCAATTGGTAGCGGGCTGCAATCGGATAAGCAGCCAATAAGATCAACACAAGAAAGAGAAAGAGGCCTAAACAAATGGTTTTCAAAGCTTGGAAAGCTAGGGAAGTTTGCCCCCAAAATAAGAATAAATCAAAGAGACAAATACCTGCAACAATCAGTTCTAAACTTCCTAGTTGCAAGCCTATTTTCCAATTGTCCCGAAAAGCCTTCGCATAACTACGAATCACCGGAACTCGACGCTGGTGCTTAATGGCAAATAAGGTCTGATACAAACTAATTTTCGCAATTCCAATCGTGAGAACTGGTAAACAACTTAGCACAAATAAAAGATTAACAGTTACCAAGTCGAGGACTTTCTCACTGATACGCATCACTACATTGTCCGTGTTAAAAACGGTTTTGATCAATCCTGCCCCCTTAGATGACATAGGCACTCCTTTCTAACGTGATCAATC
Organism: Streptococcus sp. HMSC073D05; assembly: GCF_001812015.1. Classification (NCBI taxonomy): domain Bacteria; kingdom Bacillati; phylum Bacillota; class Bacilli; order Lactobacillales; family Streptococcaceae; genus Streptococcus; species Streptococcus sp. HMSC073D05. Next base: position 49,891 of record NZ_KV807478.1, on the reverse strand, counting down.
GATCGCAATTTTAAATAGATATTTTTTCACGATATCTTCTTTCCCTGCATAGCCATTGGGTTGGTGAGGCTCCCCTGGAAAGAAAATCGCAAAATTATGATAGCCTAGATGAAGCGGATAAGACTCCTGGCAATGGACAAAACCGATGTCCGATACTTCATCAAATGCGATAGCCTCACCTGTCACACGAGATCCATAACTCGAAAACTCATGCCCTTCTACTAATAAATGCAAATCGGCATATCTTTTGTGGTGTTCAAAGCGATCATTTTCTGCTTTGTTGAGGGTATTTTCTTGAACGACGAGAAAGACCTTATCCCCATCAATATCGTATCTCCCCAATTCAAAAGAATCCTTCCGATGCTCATAGAGAAAGTCAATGGCCTGATCTAGATTGGGGTGGATTCCTTTGTAAAAGGTGATGTTTTTTAAATCATCAAATATCATATTCTCATCCTTTCGATACTTCTCAGCCTAGAAAACCGATCTGTACACAACTATCATTTGTCCAAACAGACGACTTATCCTTTGACCGCTCCCATGGTAATCCCTTGTGTAAAGGATTTTTGGAACACGAGGAAGACCGTAACGATTGGCACTGCAGCTAGGGCTGCCCCAGCCATGATCAAGCCATAGTTGGTGGCCATTTCAGCCTGCATGGTCGCAACCCCTAGTGAAATAGTCAAGTTTTGCCGAGAGGTCAGCATTACCAATTGCATAAAGTAGTCGTTCCAGGTGTTGATAAAGGTAAAGATGGCAAGGGCTGCAAATCCCGGCTTGACAATTGGGAAAGCAACGCTCCAGAAAGTCCGCAACTCTCCACAACCATCTATCTTAGCAGATTCTAAGAGTTCTGTTGGGATGTTTTCACTAAATTGCTTCATCAAGAAGACCCCGAATGGCCATCCAACCAATGGTAGAATAACCGCTGCAAGGGTATCATGGATTCCCATAAAGTTGATAATGCGTACCAATGGGACCAAGACAACTTGTTTCGGAAGGGCCATAGCTGCAATGAAGATGGCAAAGAGAATTCGTTGCCCATAGAAGCGTTTCTTAGCCAAGACATAGCCAGCTAAGGAAGAGGTCATACACACCAAAAGCATGGTTGCAAGGGAGATGAAGACACTATTCCACAACCATTGTAGGGCTGGGTTTTGTACCATCAACTGTTGGAAGTTTTCCATGGTTGGTGTCTTTGGCCACCATTGAGGTGGGATCATAATAGTGTCTGGCTGAGATTTAAAGGCCCCTGTCAAAATCCAATAAAATGGGAAAATGAACAAGACAGTCAAAAGGAGCAAAATGATCGTTGAAATCACTGTAAAGGCAGTGATGGGTTTCTTTTGTGTTGGTTTCATCTGAGGCTCCTTTCTTTAGTATTCTACGTCGTTTCCGAGGATCTTGAATTGCGCAAAACTGATAATGGCAATCATCACCGCAAGGAAGACACCCATGGTGTTGGCATAACCGTATTCAGAGAGTTTAAAGGCTTTTTCATAGAGGTAGTACATAAGGGTACTCGTTGAATAGTTCGGACCACCGGATGTCAACAATTGGATCAAGGCGAAACATTGGAAAGAGTTAATGGTCGTAATGATCGCGATATAAAGAGTTGTTGGCAACAAGCTTGGCCATTTGATCTTCCAGAAAACTTGAAATTCTGTCGCACCATCCACACGCGCTGCTTCTACGAGAGAATTATCAATATTTCCCATAGCTGCGATGTAGAGGATGATCGGTTGACCGACTGAAGTGGTCAACAAAATAATGATGATGGCCATCAAAGCCCAGTGTTTGTCCCCCAACCAAGAAATGTTTTGGTTGATGACATGTCCAGATTTCAATACAAAGTTCAAAATCCCTGATAGTGGATCATAGATCCATTTCCATACAACCGTTACCGCTACACTCCCTGTAACAACTGGAAGGAAGAAGACGAAACGATAGAAGGAACGCGCAATCGCATTTTGATGGTAGGTCTGAGAAGCCACAAACAAGGAGAACAATACGACGATCGGAACCGATCCGATAACGATGATGACGGTATTGATCAAGGACTTCACAAAGACCTTATCCGCAAACATGCGGGAATAATTTTCTAAACCGACAAACTTAAAGGATGTCATAGAATAGTTGAAGAAACTTGTCACAAAGCCCATGATCATGGGTGCTAGGACAAAGACCGTAAAGAAGATTAAAATGGGTGCTAGGAATGCGTAGGAAACGAGTGTCTCCCTCATTCGGATTTTGTTTACCTTCACAGTAAGGCACCTCCTAGTGTTCTTTTTCTATTTTCTTTTCTAAACATATCTTACGATTTAAGAAAAGAAGATTCAGAAAGAATGAAGACCCCTTCGTTCCATTCCAAATAGAGAGCTACGGATTCGAAAGGGCCTGCATATTCTCATTTCTATGAAAGACTTAGATTTGCTTCATAGACTGATTATTTTTTCGTAATGGTTTCGTTTGCTTTTTCAGTAAAGGTCTTCAAAGCTGGTTCTGCTTTTTCATCCCCGTTTGAAACAGATTGCAACATTGGGAACCATAGGGTCCGCATTTCTGCAAAACCGTCGATTGTGTTGTAGTATGGTGAGTAGTATTTTGTCCAAGTGCTGATGGTTTCCATCCGTTTGTCATCGTACAACTTACCAAATGAACTACGAACTGGGAAGGCTCCTGTACGCACAACATCTTTTGGACCCCATTCTTTGTCGTCTGCGATGAACTGTACAAATTTCTTAGCAGCAGCAATTTTCTTTTCATCTTTATTATTGAAGACTGCAAATCCATTGACAAGGTATTCCAATTTTGGCTTGCCTGAGTCAGATGGGAATGGCACTTCTACTACTTCGACCTTACTTGCATCCAACAATTTAGCTTGGATACCGTTTTGTGAAGGCGCCCACAAGATGGTGTAAGAAGTTTGACCATTCGCAAAGTTTTGGATGTCTGCTCCTCCATCGAATTGAGAACCATTCATCATCAAGCCATCATTGATCCATTTAGAAGCTTTTTCCAAACCTTTGACAAATTTCGCATCATCGGTTGTATACTTGGTTACTTTTTCATCAGTAACAGAACCGCCATAAAGGTTGGCAATGAAGGCACGAGTTCCTTGGTCTCCACCTTGACCATTACTGAAGAGTGATCCTGGTGTGTAACCTTTGTCTTTCAAAGCTTTCAATACTTTTTCAAAGTCGTCTGTCGTCCAGCCTTCTTTGACAAGATCCAACACGCCTGCATCTTTGAGCATCTTCTTATTCATCGCCATGTAGAATGGTGCTGAACTAATTGGATACATGTAAGCTGTGTCGCCTGCCTTGCTGGCTTGAATGATATTTTCATTATTGACATCTTTGACAAAATCTTCTGTAAAGAGATCGTTCAAATCAGCCAATTTTCCATTTTTACCATACTGAATGATCCGTCCAGGTGCATCAAAGAGCACATCTGGAGCAGTTCCTGCTTCAATAGCCGTTGTGATCTTTTCAGGACCTGACTTGAAGTCAATCGTTTCCAAATTCACGTGGATATCTGGATTTGCTTTTTCAAAAGCTGCAATAATTGATTTTTCGTAGGTTCCGACACCATCTTCTGCTTTTTCTTGAGTAAAGACTGGGAAGGCCCACCAAGTGATTTCTGTTTTACCAGAATTTCCACCAGAAGATTCTGATTTTGATCCTCCGCCAGAGCCACAAGCTGCGAGTGCTAGAAGAGCTGCACCAGCTACCAACGAGCACAATACTTTTTTCATTTTCATGTGATTTCTCCTCACAATTTACGGTAAGATTACTCTTACAGGGGGTTATCCTCAATGAGGACGCCTATTCTTGTTCATGTTTCAGATTCGACTACTCTCTATTCGGTCTCCTCCTCCTTCAATCTACTATTTTGTTTTCTCATTTTAAGGCTGCGACAAAGCGCTCTGTAATCTCTTTTGGTCGGGTAATGGCGCCACCTACGACGATACCACGAACCCCGAGATCATGGATTTTCTTGGCCTGATCAGGGTAGTGGATCTTGCCTTCTGCGATGACATCTACTCCTGCTTGGCAGAGACTATGGATCAGTTTAAAATCTGGACCATCAACCTTTGGACTGTAGTCCGTATAGCCCGAAAGGGTCGTTCCGACAAAGTCCACTCCCGCTTCGACAGCTGTCAATCCTTCTTCCAGAGTCGAAATATCAGCCATCAAGAGTTGGTCTGGATATTTCTCTTTGACTTGATGGATAAAGTCACTAATCGAAAGCCCATCATGACGCGACCGCTTGGTACAATCAAGCGCAATAACCGCGATTTCCAAAGCTGCCAGCTCATCGACTTCTTTCATGGTAGCCGTGATAAAGGGTTCTTCCGGTGGGTAGTCACGCTTGATAATCCCAATGATCGGCAACTTGGTCACTTCCTTGATTTCCTTGATATCCCGGACACTATTGGCTCGGATTCCGACAGCTCCACCCTGCTCAGCCGCTTTGACCAAGAGAGGAATGACTCCTCCTGCTTCTGTATAGAGCGGTTCATGAGGGAGAGCTTGACAAGAAACAATGATGCCATCTTTGATTTGTTCAATCAGTTCATCTTTTGTAATCTTTGACATAACTCCTTCTCCTTTGAAAATAAGGCAACTCGAGTACTTGTAAATTGATTATAATCTATTTTTAAAGCGCTTACAATATTAATCGTGCAATCGGATTATAGTTTCACATTTTAGGGCAAAATAAAAAGATCTCTGAAACTAGTTTCAGAGATCTAACACATGGTGATTCCCTAGGCCATCTTTTGAGTCGCTTTTTCCTTTACGACAAATACAAAGCCGATAGAACCGACGACGGCTCCAAGCAAGATCCAATAGACCATATCCGATGAAGCCATTGGGCCCGCCAAGAGACCTGCTAATAAAAAGAGATTGATATACAGTCGGGTATCCCGATAAAAGGTCCAATTGAAGTGGTAGCTACCTTCTGGATACTGACGTGTCGATACAGCTGGTTGAAAGACCTGAAGAAGGATCAAAATCCCAACAAAAGCAAGATAAGCCAGGCTAACTACCGAAAGCGGAGACCGCATCGTCAAAGCTACAGCCGCTAAAAGCAAGACCAAGATCCAGAAATGGAAGTCCATCCAGAATTCACGATGATAACAAAACCGTTTCATAAGATCACACCTTTCTCTTTATGTAATCGTTTTCTGCACTTATATTATAAGACTATAATAGGCTATTTACAAGAAATATGAAGTGAAAATTATAATTTATACATGATAATTTCATCCTCCTGTAATAGTTATAATTATCTTCCCTACCTAATTATTATTCCCACTTCACCTTCAATAACAATGGTATCACTTTAAAAATAAAATGGACATGACATAAATGTCACGTCCTCATTTTTTAAAATGTTTTTCCATTTCTTTTTTTATTTTATTTTCAAGATCAAATTCGCCAAATGAATGAGCGCAAACCATTGCTTGGTGATAAAATACTTTTGCCTTTTCTATGTCTTTTTCCACGTAGAATGCATAGGTTCCTTTCATCATATCTATACCCGGCTTTTGTTGAAAATATTGAGTTTCTTGTACCAATTTATCCAATTCATCTATATATGGACCCAACTGCTCATAATCTTCATCTTGATATAAAATAGAAGTCATCGCTATTAAATTTCTGGTTATTAAATATAGGCTCGTTTTATCAGATGAATCTTTGGTAGCAATCATTTTATCAACTAAAACCATAGCATCTCTTTTATCCTTGGCTCTCGCGAGACATTTGAACAAAAATAATTTGATGATTAATAGATCATTTTGAGAAAATTCTTTTTTAGTCATCAATTGCCCAAAATATTCCTCAATCAAATTTTCTCCATATTCAGCTTTCTCAGTTGAAAAAACATTTAACGCTGCATCTACAGCTTCAATAGCAACTTGTTCCTCTTCTGGTAAATCTTCAAAATACGATTCGTAAATCTCATCAAAATAAGATTCCTTCAGTCTTATCCGTTCTTCATCCCCATATGTCATAAAATGAGTAACTAGAAATTTCAATTCTAGATATCTACGAGGCAATACCGCTTTTTCATGATCTACAATATTCGACACTGGAATACCCAACATATTCGCAATATATTCTAATTTTTTTAAGCTAGGCAAAGACTCTCCCTTTTCAATACGTACTAACTGACGAACTGTTAATTCACTTTCATCATTACAAAGTACTTCTCTCGTCATCCCCTTTTCTTCTCTTAATCGTCTTAGTTTTTTCCCAATTTCACTTTTTATATCTCTCATCTCTTAATCCTCTGAAAAAGGGCTAGAAGTTACCTCCCAGCCCTACTAAAAAAACTATGAACAAACATTAGTTGCCACTTCATTCACTGATATCATTTTCGATAATGACCTTGAGTGCATGGCTTTCACCTACATGTTTAAAGACATCATAGGCTTTTTTTAACTTCTGAGAGTTTGAAGTAGTGGGTGATGAGCTTGATCCAGCAGTTGCAGATTGCCTGCAGATACATAGGTTGCAGCTTTCATAAGCGACTCCTTTTTGTTGGTTTGATAAAACCATGTTCTGTATATTTCTTTGTGATATTATAACATATAGAGTAAGCGTTTACAATGGTTCGAAGCATATTTTAAAAAGTTTTTTGAGCAAACAAAAACATTCCTCTTATCTCTACCAGAGGAATGTTTCAATCACCTTGTTCTAATTGTTGACGTTGCTTGTAGTACTCTTGCTGTTCGCGCTCACGCTCTTCTTCTAAGCGCTCTTCATATCGCTTGAGTTCTGCCTCAAACTCTTCTTGCAAGGCAAATAAACGCTCCAAGCCACTTTGGGCCTCCGCACTTGGCGCTTGAAAATGCAGAGCACTTAGCCAGTCCACTAAATTTTCTGTATGTTGGCGGACATCCATACGCATATCCGCATAATCCCACTCCAACTCGCTCAGTTTCTGGTTGAAGCGGTAATGTCGATCTTCTAGTTGTTCTAATTCACTATTTCCTGAATGGTACATCACATACCTCCCTTAATCGGACTCAATAAAATCGGCTTCTTCACTGATTTCAGTGCTATTTCTACCGCGTCCGCTGCTCCTCCTGTAAATCCATCTTTCAAATCACTAACCAGGGTCGTTGTAGCAAAAGAGCGCATCTTTTCGGATTGACCGCCCAAGGTTACCTGCAAACTCATCCCTTCCAACATCATCAAGGCTTTTTGCGTTGCAATCAAACTTCGGATCGCAATCCGCTCTTGCTCCTTTTTAATCTCTCGATGGAGCTCCTCAATTCGTTCTCTGTCCTCTCCCAGGATCTCTAACATTTTTTTCTCCTACTTATGAAAAATCAAAGGCCGTCGCTTGTCCCTTGTCCAAGTCCACCAATTGAGCTGATGCAGCCTCCAACTGACCCGCCAAATCTGACAAGCGAGTAGAGTAGGCCTTTGCTTGGGCGAGGTTCTCCGCCTCTACTGCTTGGTCCCAACAAGTATCCATGGAGAACTCCCCTAATAGTTGCTCCACTTCTGCGTCTGTTAAAAATTGAGCCATACTGTGGGCCATTTGAGACACCTCAGCGACTTTATGGGAAACCATCTCCTTGGCCTCTTCCAGTTTATCCTTGACCTCTGCCTCAAAGACAGTGGCTTGCGCTGAAGCATTCTGTGCTACTGCCAGCACCAATTCCTCCCGCAATTGAATAGTCTGGGTCCCAGATGCTCCTGCCAGTTGCTGATGGAGACTAGAAATACTAGACGAATGCCCACTACTTTGACCAGGCCTTTCCTGCCCATACATGGAGACCACCGAAGCAGATGATGGCTGATTTTCTGAAGTGGAAGTTCCCTGATCTCGTTGGGGCATGTCAATAATTTTCTGTGCCTGATCTTGTCTTCCTTGCACTTCACCTTCTAACTCCATATGAGATGGCCTCCTTTCTAAGTTCCTTATTATTTGTTTCCTATAACTGAAAAGCTATCATAACCCTTCAACTACAAGCAGATTCACACATTATAGGGTAACATAAATTAGCTCGCAATGCTATAAAAATAGCACAGATTTTTGAAAAAAGTCTAATTTTCTATGAAAGAAAGAGAATTCCAACTCTAAATCGCCAAGATAAAGTCGATTTTACAATTTCCATAGTCAGCATAAAATTTGAAAATACCATCAAAAATCCCCCCACTCGAAAGAGTAGGGGGTAGCTGATAAACATCAGTTGTTCTCTAGTGTCTTATTTACGACGTCCTGGACGTTCTTTGTAACCATAGTATGCATCTTCGATGATTTCTTGCATGTGGTCTACCATTGGAAGACGTGGGTTAGCTGGTGAACATTGATCTTCGTAAGCAAGGAAGGCCAATTCACGAGAATGTTTCTTCCATTCTTTTTCATCGATGCCTTGTGCTTTGAAGTTCATTTCGATACCTACGCGTTCACCGAGTTCGTATACAGCTTTTGCGTAAGCTTCAACGGCTTCTTCTGGAGTAGAGCATGGAAGTCCTAGCATACGAGCGATATCTTGGTATTTTTCATCTGCACGGTAGTAGTTGTACTTAGGCCATGTAGCTGTCTTGGCTGGGCGTGTACCGTTGTAGCGGATAACGTATGGAAGCAAGATGGCATTGGTCCGTCCGTGGATGGTGTGGAATTGCGCACCGATCTTGTGGGCCATGGAGTGAGAAATACCGAGGAAGGCATTGGCGAAGGCCATACCTGCGATGGTTGACGCATTGTGCATCTTTTCACGTGAATGGAAGTCCGCATTCTTCACTGAGCTTTCCAAGTTTTCAAAGACAAGTTTAATAGCTTGAAGAGCAAGACCATCAGTGTAGTCACTTGCCATTTGTGATACGTAAGCTTCAGTCGCGTGCGTCAAAACGTCCATACCAGTGTCTGCTGCAACAGATCCAGGAACTGTCAATACCAAGGCAGGGTCTACGATGGCAACAGTTGGTGTCAATGAGTAGTCAGCGATTGGGTATTTACGGTTGTTTTCTTTATCAGAGATAACGGCAAATGGGGTTACTTCAGATCCTGTACCAGATGTAGTTGGGATCGCAATAAATTTGGTCTTCTTACCAAGCAATGGGAACTTGAAGGCACGTTTACGGATATCCATGAATTTTTGAACCAAGTCACGGAAGTCCACTTCTGGTTGTTCGTAGAAGAGCCACATTACTTTAGCCGCATCCATTGGAGATCCACCACCGAGAGCGACGATGGTATCTGGTTTAAAGGCACGCATGATCTCAGTACCACGTTCAACGGTTGTGATATCTGGATCTGGTTCTACGTCTGCAAAGATTTGGTAAACCACCTTGTTGCGACGAAGGTCAAGCTGTTCGATGATACGATCAAGGAAACCAAGCTCTACCATAGCGTGGTCTGTAACGATCATGACACGTTCAACGTCACGACATTTTTGTAGGTATTCAATTGAATCACGTTCAAAGTATGTTTTTGAAGGAAGTTTCATCCATTGCATGTTATTTCTCCGGCGTCCGACTTTTTTGATATTCAAGAGGTTGATGGCACTAACGTTGTCCCCAACAGAGTTGCGTCCGTAAGAACCACATCCAAGTGTCAATGATGGCAAGAAGGCATTGTAAACATCCCCGATACCACCGAAAGTCGAAGGAGAGTTGCAGATAACACGAATAGCTTTGACTGCTTTACCAAATTCTTTGGTCAATTCTTCATCAGCAGTATGGATGGCTGCTGAGTGACCAAGACCGTTGAATTCAACCATTTGGCGAGCTTTGTTAATTCCGTCTTCACGGCTTTCAGATTTCAAAACAGCGATGACTGGTGACAATTTTTCACGAGTCAACGGTTCTTTTTCGCCAACTTCTTTACATTCTGCCGCAAGGATATTGGTTCCTTCCGGTACAGAGAAGCCAGCTTGTTCAGCGATCCATGCTGCTGGTTTCCCAACGATGTCCGCATTCAATTTCGCACCTGCACAGTTCTTGCTGTTGGCTTTTACGCCGAAGCAGAACTCTTCAAGAAGGGCTTTTTCTTTTTTGTTGACAAAGTAAGTGTGGTAAGATTTGAATTCTTCAACAAACTCATCGTAGATTTCTTTATCGATGATGACCGCTTGTTCAGACGCACAGACCATTCCGTTGTCAAATGATTTAGACATGACGATATCGTGTGCTGCTTGGCGGATGTTAGCTGATTTTTCAACATAAGCAGGTACGTTTCCGGCACCTACCCCAAGAGCTGGTTTCCCACATGAGTATGCCGCTTTAACCATGGCATTCCCACCGGTCGCAAGGATCGTAGCAACTCCTTCATGGTTCATAAGGGCACTGGTTGCTTCCATAGAAGGTTGGGTAATCCATTGCACACAGTTCTCAGGTGCTCCAGCTGCAATTGCCGCATCGCGTACGATTTGTGCCGCATGAGCAGATGATTCTTGAGCAGATGGGTGGAAGGCAAAGACGATAGGGTTCCGTGTCTTCAAGGAAATCAATGCTTTAAAGATTGCTGTTGAAGTAGGGTTGGTTGTAGGTGTGATCCCGCAGACAACACCGACTGGCTCAGCAATCAAAGTTAAACCAGTGACGTCATCTTCTGAAATGACACCAACTGTTTTGGTGTGACGCATGTTATTTACTACGTGTTCACAAGCGAACAAGTTCTTAGTCGCCTTGTCTTCAAAGACACCACGACCAGTTTCTTCATAAGCATGAAGAGCGAGCTCACCGTGTGCGTCAAGAGCAGCCACAGATGCTTTCGCTACAATGTAGTCCACTTGCTCCTGGTTCAATTTGCGCATCTCTTCAAGCGCCACAAGCGCTTTTTGCACCAACTCGTCTACATGCTTTTCAGCAGCGAGTTTCTTTTCTTCAGGTGAGAGAGTTTTTTTATCAGCCATTTGATGCTTTCCTCCAATGTTTGAAACCCTTATCCTTTTCTAGAACTTTTTCATGTTTTCGGAAATTTTCAAGAATAGTGTAAGAAATTTCGATTTGTTAATTATTTCACAATATAATTGTACTCTATTTTGAGATTTTTGTAAACACTTCCAAGCAACTTTCACAAAGATTTTTTTGAAGTTTGTAAAAATTTTATCAATCCTATTGCTGTGAAAGCAATTATCTAGCAAAATTGTGAAAAAATAATTAAAAAAATTTTTTCTTCACAAAGTGATATTTTCAATTGATTTTTGTAAGCGTTTTCTTAATCTTACTAAAAAAAGCAGCTTTTTACAAGTAAAAAGTTGCTTTTTGTTTTATTTTGTTAGGATTTGTTTTGTTTCAGTTTCAGAGAAGCATTTTTACTTCTTAACTGGACCTTTTTCAGCCTTGTCAAGAGCTTCTTTGACTGTTAGAGCATAGAGTTCTCCACCATTGGTTTCCATATTGAAGTGAACAGAGTCTGTTCCCACCCAAATATTTGGATTTTCAATTGCTACTTGGTACCAGTCCGCAATGGTGATATAGTCGTATTTCTTAGCTAGTTCCAACTCATAAAGTCGGGTTTGAACCGATTCACTGGACTGATCGTTGGCATATCGACCATCATATGGTGTCACAAGGATCAAGCGACGGCCTTTTGGAAGTTTTTCAACGTACTGATCCAGCAACTCTTTGTAGTTGCTCACGGTATTAGTTCCTAGAGCAATGACTACATTTTTTAGGAGAACTTTATTGGAGATATCGGTCTCAAAGACCTTCATTCCATTTTCCAACTGACGGCTCACCACTGCATCGATCTGGATGCCCGGGATCGCTTTGGTTAGGTAGTCCTGCGCTCGCAAGTTAACCGAATCACCAATCATGGTCACACCATTTGAGACGTTATAGTCTGTTGCAGTTGCATTGTCCACCTGCGTCCGTGTAACCTGCATTTTGCTGTCTGCTTGATTGAGCCCACTCACCACCAAACTCTCATCAAAAGCTCCGACGGTTGGTGCAAAGGCGGAGATTCCGACCATCAAGAGAGCCAGTGGAATCATGAGGTAAAAGATCGGCTTGGTCAAAAAACTGAGATCCATCTTCATACCAAAGACCCGAGGTTCCTTGCCTGCAATGGTTGGCTCCAAAATATAGAAGGACAGAGCCGTTAGAATCAAGGAAACGATCGTCGTCACAAGGGCTGCCATCATATTTCCCAAATGTTGAGAGAAGATGATAAAGAAAGGCCAGTGGAAAAGATAGACACCATAACTGGTATCTGCCAAGAAATTGAGGATGGCTGGTTCTTTTTTATCTGGCGTCTTCTCATGGAGAATGCGGGCCGACAGAATCATGGCACAAGCTGCGATTGTCGCTGCTAAAAAGCCAAACAGATAGGTCCACAAGCTATCAAATGGCAAGAAAAGACTGAGCACAAACAAGAAGGCAAAGCTTCCACCCAAGACCGATAAGGTCTTTTTCATGCTCCAAGACTGCACCAGCTTTGTAAAGTTCGGGCTGACATTGGCAATCCCTGTCACCGTTGCTAGGCATGATCCTGCAAAGAAGGGGAAGATGTGAGTGAAGCTAGAAAAATAGATGGTAGAGAAATTGGCTGTCAGAAAGGCACGGATGAACATGGACAAGAAGGGGAAGAGAAAGAGCCCGCTGGATGCCAGGAAGAGCATACCTCGGTATTTCCCAACCGTCTTAGCCCGCTTAGCCAAGAACCATGCCAAAAGTGCCCAGAGCACATAGTAATGCACTTCTAGGGCCAAACTCCAGGTATGAAGGAAGAGATGTGGAATGAAGTTACTTTCGTAACTACCACCCGTTGCCATCTCAAAGAAATTGGTCACAAAACCGAAGACCGCCGCAATCTGAGTCCCAATACCAGCCACGTAGTCCCGTTGGACCATAAAGGTAAAGGGCATCACGACCAAGACCATAAAGACAAGGGGTGGTACGATCCGGTAAAAGCGCCGTTTCAAGAATGCCAGGTAGTCGATTCCTTGCTTGCGCGCAAATTCATCGATCAAGAGCGCTGTAATCAAAAATCCTGAGAAGGTGAAGAAAATATCTACCCCAATGAAGCCTCCAGGAAAGGCTTTTTGGAAGAAATGGTAAAGCAATACCAATAAGAGTCCTGTAACACGGACTAGTGAAAACCATTTAATGCGCATTTTGATAAATCCCCTGCTTGAATGTTCCTTTGTATACGACGTTGGCTTCTGTGGTTAAGGTGCCTTTGCCCTCCGGCTGGCCGTTAACAAACTGCCCTTCATAGGTCCAACCATCCTTGGACTTAAACTTACCATAGCCGCTAAAAGAGCCGTTGACGAGGTTACCTGTATAGGTATCCCCATTTTTAAAGGTGACGGTTCCCTTGCCATTCATCTTGCCACGGACCAAACTTCCGTCGTAACGGATCGCCCCCTTATCCAAGGTCAAGACGCCCTGACCTGGAACGGCTGAAAGGAAAACCAGCAAAGCAGATAGAACAATCACGACTAATGCTGCTATTTCTAAATTTTTTCGCGTCAGATAGACCTTATAAGTCTCATAAAATTCTTTCATATTCTGTATTCTCTCACATATCAAACTCTTAAGAAGTTGCTAACTGATCTAACCAAGCCTTACAGCCGCTCAGGACTCTGGAATAGGTTTCCTCAAAATCACCGGTATACCACGGATCTGGCACACTTTCTGTAGCAAAAAGATGAATCTTGTGCTCTGTCCCTGCAGGAGCCATTTGCTTTAGATCTGCTACATTGTTTTCGTCCATCCCTAGGATCAAATCAAAGTTGTAAAAATCCTCTTCCTTGATCTGTAAGGAAGTCTTGGCTGGATCATACGGGACCTGGTGTTGTTGAAAGATTTTCTGGGTTCCCCGATGGATGGGATTGCCATGTTCCCAGCTAGAAGTGGCCCGACTTTCAATCTCATACTGATCCGTCAAGTCCTTCATGACAAACTCCGCCATGGGGCTCCGACAAATATTTCCTAAGCAGACAAAGACGATTTTTTTCATGATTCCACCTAACTCCTTGTTCGGACTGCCCAACCTAGCTGAGCTCTTGGCTTTCCACTATGGAAAACCAGCATACTATTACTATTATAACAAAAATGTGACAGAAAGATGACAAAGTGGCTCCATCATTTTAAAGAAAAATCAGATTCCTTTTTCAAATCTGATCTGTTTCTCTATTTTGGAAAACGAACCTCTAATGGAGGCCATTTACTCTGCCAATTTTTCTTTTTCATACGCTCTGTATAAACCGCTAAACGCTCTGGACTGGCTAAAAAATGCGGAGTTGGCTGAACAATAAAGTCTTCGATATCCCTTGTCCCATAAGGGAGAAAGAGCTCTAGCTGACCATCTTTCCTTAAGCGAACCGCAAGAGCCGTACACTGCTCGGGGTATTTAGAAACCGCGTCACAAGCACTGCGATAAGGAGCCGTCCCAGGACTATGCTGGTGCATATAGACTTGATTTTTGACTTCCCAAGCGTACTGAGGATAGGTCTTCTTTAATTCCTGCTCGATCTGCAGAGTCTCCTTATAGCTGATCGTAGGGTCATAAAAGACCAGATCCATATCGGTTGTCGCGTCAAACCCTGGTTTTCCAGAGAGCTGGTTCCAGATGAAATTGCGCACCGCGCCCGCCGCTAACCAGGCATCTGCCAAGTCTAGATCTCGAATAATGGCCAAGACAGTCATCATCTCCGGATCCGCTTTGATCTGTTCTACTAATGTTTCTTCCGTCAGCATCTTCTTCTAGTCTCCATTGTAGGGATAACCCAGGTGTTCATAAGCCTTGCGGGTCGCCACGCGCCCTGTCCGAGTCCGCATGATAAAGCCTTTTTGAATCAAGTAAGGCTCATACATATCTTCTACGGTCTCCCTCTCTTCGGCAATATTGACCGATAGAGTCCCAAGCCCGACCGGGCCACCGCCGTACATTTCAATCATGGTGCGCAGGATCTTTTGATCGACATAGTCCAGTCCTTCATGGTCCACATCTAGCATAGAGAGGGCCTTGTCGGTAATGGTATCGTCAATCAAGCCATCGCCCATAATCTGAGCAAAATCGCGCACCCGCTTCAGCAATCGGTTGGCAATCCGAGGAGTCCCACGACTACGAAGAGAAAGCTCTTCGGCAGCCTCGTGGGTAATTTCCATCTCAAAGATCTCGGCGGTCCGCTCGACAATCTCTGTCAAATCATCTTGTTCATAGTATTCCATGTGCCCCGTAATTCCAAAGCGAGCACGCAAGGGATTGGACAGCATACCCGCTCGAGTCGTCGCCCCAATCAGAGTGAAAGGAGGAAGGTCCAGATGGACACTCCGGCTGCTCTCCCCAGCGCCAATCATAATGTCGATGTAAAAATCTTCCATGGCGCTGTAAAGCACTTCTTCGACTGACATAGGAAGACGGTGGATCTCATCGATAAAGAGGACATCCCCCGGTTCTAGATCATTGAGGATAGCTACCAAGTCACCGGCCTTTTCAATGACAGGACCAGAAGTCTGCTTGAGATTGACGCCCAGTTCATTAGCGATGACAAAGGCCATGGTGGTTTTCCCAAGCCCCGGAGGGCCAAAAAGAAGGACATGATCCAGCGCCTCATCCCGAAGCTTAGCCGCCTCAATAAAGATTTTCAGCTGGTCCTTGACCTTATCTTGACCGATATATTCATGTAAATATTGCGGGCGCAACGTCCGTTCAACGGCCTCTTCATCGCCCATGATTTCATTGTCTAAAATTCTACTCATACAGTCTATTATAGCAAAAAATGATACCTTCGGTACCATAAATAGAATGTGTTTTTTAAAGATCGTAGTTCTCACTAGCGTTCGAACTGCGTCAACATACCTAAACTCACTAACGTTTGCTAAGAAATAAGGAACGTAGTTTTCACTCCGCTCAAACTGCATCAATGTACCTAAGCTCACTAACGTTCGCTAAGGTACATAGAAAAAAGCCACCGGTTTTGGTGGCTCTTATAGGGAGATTATTATGAAAAAGTTTTAGGAGTTTTATCATTCAAAGTTAGGAGGTCTTTGATGATGGTATTAGTATACGATAGGAAGCTTAAACTTTCCTTATAGTTTTTCTAAAAAATTTTTTTCGAGAAAAAGAGGAGGTCTCAAGCAAGGATTTCACATCCTTGTTTGGCCACTCCCCTTTCCTCCTTATTTCTTAGCGATGGCATGGTAGCTAGTCTTGCTGGTGAAGACTTGACCTGCTCTCAAGATGACCTTTTCAGCTTGGTCACTGTGAATGGCGTCTGGCACTGTTTGGAATTCTAGAGCCAAGCCATTGTGCTGAACCATTGGTTGGCCTTGCAGATGAACAGTTTCGTCTACGAAATTGGCTGAATAAACTACCAAGGCTGGGGCTTCTGACTTAAAGGTCAAAAAACGTCCAGATGGCTGATGGTAAAGAAAGCCGGCATTTTCATGCCCTTCTGGAAGAGCAAATGGATGGTCTAATCCTTCTACCAGACGGATTTGCGGATCAGAGTCCTTAAAAAGATCCTCCAAGAGCATTGCTTGGTAGAGATGCTGGACAACAGGACTTTCTCTATCCACGGTCTGAAGAGGAACACCGTCTGGATGGATAGGGTAAAGCCCTTGATGGTTGATCTGAAAGACATGGTCATTGATCGGCTGGGTGAAGTTGCCTGATAGGTTGAAATAGCTGTGGTTGGTCGGGTTGACCAAGGTATCTTGATCCGTTTCTACCCGATAGGCAATCTCAAGTTCACCATCTTCCGTCAAACCATAGGTTACCCAGACCTTGAGATTTCCAGGGAAACCACCGGTTCCATCTGCACGTTCTGTGTATAGGGTAATTTCCTGATCCGTTACCGACTCCACGCTAAACAAAGCGCTGTCCCAGCCTGTTGATCCACTGTGGTTGCAGTTAGCACCGTTATTAGCTTCCAAATGATAGGTCTCTCCATTGAGTTCAAAACTTGCCCCTGCAATCCGGCCTGCTACCGGGCCAATACTAGCCCCATATTTAGGGCTATTGCCCACATAGTCCTCAAAGCGATCAAAGCCTAGAATAATATTCGTAAACTGGTCTTCTTTATCCGGTGTCACATATTCTAAGATCGTCGCCCCATAGGTCATGACAGATAATTGGTAGCCCTTGTCATTTTCGAGGCGATAAGCCCGAACCTCTTGATTCTGCCATTCTCCAAACACGCTTTCTTGATACTGTTTCACAAACCTTCTCCTCTCACTGTTTTTCTCCATTGTATCAGTTTCACAAGAAGAAACACTCCACTTTTTATAGAAAATTAGTGGCTATTCTTTATGAAATGGATGAATGATCACCCCTTGAACAACCCGATTGACGGTACCAGTCGGTGAAGGTGTGTCTGGGCGATTTTGCACCTTGAGCGAAGTCAAGAGAGAAATCAATTGACCGTAGATAATGTAAGGGAAGGCACGGTAGATATCTAGTGAGTCTGCAGAAGCTTCCACTAACACTTCCCGTACATGCTCGATCCCTGCAGCTTGATCGGTCAAGAGGACGACTTGACGGGCAATCTGATCTCCTGCAACTTCGCGAACTAAGTCCAGATCATACTGACGGGTATAAGGATCAATGGATCCAAAGACCAAGACGAGAGTTTGGTCATTAATGAGGGATTTTGGACCGTGACGGAAACCGACAGGACTCTCATACATGGTTGCGATTTTGCCTGCTGTTAATTCCAAAATCTTGAGCTGGGCTTCATGAGCTAGACCAAAGAAAGGTCCTGCCCCCAGATAGATCACGCGCTCAAAGTCTAGATCGACCACTTCTTTGACCGCACGGTCCTTCTCCAAGATTTGCTCAGATAGATGAACCAGCTCTTCTACTCGTTTTTCCTTGATCTCTTCCTCGCTTGGATCAAAGACCAAGAGAGCTGTCAAGAGCATGGAGGTGAAGCTGGATGTCATGGCAAAGCCGGCATCATTGGTTTCTTTAGGTTGGAGAAGCAAGAGATTGCGCTCATCCCCATGCGCCTGCAAAGCCAGTTTTCCTTCTTCAGCACAGGTAATGGTGATCTGATAGAGCTCATCGACCAGGTCTTGGGCCAACTGCACGGTGGCGACACTTTCTGGCGAATTACCACTCCGGGCAAAGGATACTAAAACCGTCGGAACCTCTTTTTTCAAATAGGTTTGAGGATGAGCTACGATATCCGTCGTCGCAATGGATTGGAAATTCCAGTGGCGTTCATCATGCACTTCCTGCAAGTAAGGAACCAAGGTATCACCCACATAGGCTGAGGTCCCTGCCCCTGTCAAGATGACCTTGATATAGTCATGCTCTTGTCCAATCTTTTCTAAGAAAGCTTTTATTTCCGCTTTTCTTTCTTGGTACAAGCGAGCCGTTTCTTTCCAAACCCTTGGTTGTTGGTAAATCTCACGTGTTGTGATCTCTGCTCCTAGCTCCTGCAAGTCTTCTTTTGTATAGTCTAACATAGAACCTGTTGTTCCTTTCTACAATCTAACGTTGATAAATGGGAAAGGAGTCTGAGATGATGCTCCCAGACTCCCCTACCAACCTACTCATCTTCATCATCATCAAGGTTTGACAAGAGGTCATTTACCTTGACAATACTTTCTTTTGCACGTTCAGGGTAGTCCCCTTCATTACCAGTCAGGCTACTATTGATGAATTCGATGACCATCGGAAGATTCATCCCTGCGTATAAGTCAATCGCACGTCCTTCAAGGATCAAGCGACTCACAGTGTTGCAAGGAGTTCCTCCCAAGAGATCGGCAAATACAATATAGTCTTCTAGACCTTGGACTGTTGCTTCAAATTTAGCGGTAAAGTCTTCTGGCCCTTCTTCTGGTAAGAGTGCAACCGTATGGATGGATTCTTGTGGCCCCATAATCATCTCTGTGCTAGCTTTAAGCTCTTCACAAAAGCGACCATGGCTGACCAGTACTAACTCTTTTGCCATACCCTACTCCATTACTGCATGCCGAAGCAGAAATGACCAAAGGCAGAGAAGGCAATCGCTGCGACGATAATCAACAAGATAGCTTTAGTTGAGTTCATTCCTTTACGTCCAAGCAACCAGTAAATCACACCTGTGATAATAGCTGGAACCAAGCGTGGGAAGATCAAATTGAGCATGTCTTGGATATCGATGGCTTTGTCCCCGATGTGTGGCATCCAGGTTACATCCACATTGATCATCGTTGCAATCAAGGCACCGACCATGAAGATACCAAGTACAGAAGCTGCTTCGATCAAAGCTGTCAAGGTACTTTGCATGTTGTTGATTAAGTTGGTACCTTCTTTATAAGCGAATTCCAACTGTTTCCAACGGAAGATATCATAAGCAACTGCCACAGCAATCCAAAGGAAGATACCCCATGGTTGACCTTGTGACGCGATGGTTGCTGCAATAGATCCCATAATAGCTGGAACCAAAGATCCAAAGATAGAGTCTCCAAGAGGGGCAAATGGTCCCATGAGACCTGTCTTGATCCCGTTAACCGCATCTTTAGAGTTGACACCATCTTTTTCTTCCAAAGCCAAATCAAAACCAGTGATAATGGTGTGGAAGAATGGAGAAGTATTGAAGAATTGCGTATGCAATTTCATCATTTCTTTCAATTCAGGTGTGCCATCTCCATACATTTTCCGCAATTGTGGAAGAAGCATGTAAAGGTAACCAGAAGCCTGCATCCGTTCGTAGTTCCAACCTAATTGGAAGGTGAAGAGGCTACGTTTGTTGATTTGTTTAAAATCCTCTTTAGTGAGTTTGTAGTTATTAGAATTCGTCATCTTCAATTTCCCCGCTTTCTACATTGCTTGCTGGAGCAGCTACAACTGTACGTTGGCTGTTTTTAAAGTGTTGCACTGCAAGGAAGATACCGATGATGGCAACCCCGATCATAGATACAGATTTGAAGTTGTTTGTGAAGGCAACCATTTGTTCTTTTGGAAGTTTTGCAAACGCATCTGTTCCAAGCATAGCAGAAATTGCAGCACCAACACTTTGAACATTGCTGTAAAGCACTGTCAACATCGCTGTCAAGCCAAAACCAAGGGCAAGATAGTGAAGGTGACGTTTCACAGGCAAGTAGTGAAGCAAGATCGCAAATCCAAGACCAGGAAGCATACGTCCTGCAAGAGTCAAGCCGTTTGCGAACCATTGATATTTTGCAACAAAGTCAACAACAGATTGGACAAAAGCACCACCAAAGGCAAGAGCCAAGAAGACTGGAAGGGCACGAGAGAGAGCCCAAGGAACAGCACCAAGAAGGTAGTTGCGTTCAATTCCTTTATAATCAAAGCGTTCGATCGCCGCATCAATACGGTGTGCAAAGGCAGTAGTACTCATACGGCCAAGGATATCTGCATAGGTCAAGAGAGCAGCTACGGGAACGGCAATAGTTGAAATCGCAATTTCTGGTTTAATACCTTGCGCTACTGAAAAGGCAGTTGCAAGAACGGCACCAGAAGTGGCGTCAATACGAGAAGCTCCACCGAAAGTACCTACACCGAGCACTGTCAATTGGAGAGACGCTCCGATAAAGAGACCTGTTCCTAAATCCCCCATAACAAGTCCTGTAATGAAACCAGCAAAGACTGGTGAGCCTGCTGATGAAACAATCGTCAACTCATCACAGATTTGATAAGCTGAGTACAAAGTAAGTAGTAAAATTTGCCACCATTGTATCATGACAATTTCCTCCTAAAAATTTTCTTTTACTTTAATAACTTCATAAAGTCTTCTGCAGTGTCGTTTGGCACCATTTGAGACGTAATCTTTACACCTTTTTCGTGGATCTTGTTGAAGTCTTCCACATCCGCATCCACCACATTGATCGAGCGGGTAATCGCGCGTGTCTCATCGGATTGAGACATATTGCCGACATTCAGCGTTTCAAGCTGAACGCCTGCTTCGATCAAACGAAGGAAACGATCAGGTTTGCGAGCTACGATAAAGAGTCGTTGGCTATCATATTTTCCAGCCAAGATATTTTCCGCAGCCTTTGCGACTGGCAAGATACTGAGCTTAACACCCGGCGGTGTCGCTAGTTTCAAGCCACTTTTTTCGATATCATTTTGAGCGACTTCATCATCGATCACCATGATACGTGAAACATTTAGTTTGGTAGTCCAAAGATTGGCTACCTGCCCGTGGATCAAACGTCCATCAATACGGCATCCTACAATAGTCATAAGTTTTCCCCCTTTACTTCTTTGAATGTAGGTTGTTGAACAAGTTCAAGTGTCTCTTGGTAACGCCCTTCTGTCTCAAAGACGATCAGGCTATTAGCTCCTTCTTTGAGGAAACCATGAGGCACGTAAAGTGAAGTGGTCGGTCCGACTTCCCAGAAACGACCGATATGGTGGCCATTTACAAGAACGATCCCTTTTCCAAATCCAGTCATATCAAGGAAGGTATCCTCAACCTGATCTAGATGAAAAGCAAATTGATAAAAAGCTGGTTGACCTTCTTGCCATTCTTTCGAAAAATCCAAGCGGTCCAGTTGGCTAAAATCAAGCGCATATTGTTTCCAATAAAGCTTGAAATGAAGATCGATACAAACCCCAGTTCGGATTCCTTTTCGTTGGGTATCCGCTAAGAGTTTGTGCCCATAATTGACTCTTCCCATGTTTTCGATCAAGAGTTTTAAGTTTGTAATCGTTTTCTTTTTTCCGTTTAAAAAAAGATCTTGACCGATTTCTTCTTGGTATTGAGTGGCAATCAACTGATCATTGGCATACACCTGTACCCGATCACGCGCATCAATGATACGCAAGCGCTCTTCTTCCGCATCCATTTCCACTTCTGTCTCATAGAGCAGATAGCCTAATGGGTGGTCGATTTCTTCCATGGTCTGTGGGTAAAGACTTTCTGTGACTTGAGCAATCTCGTTTAAATTGCCGAACAAACTAGTCTTTTTGGTCAACTCCAATGTTCGTTCAGATAAACTCGACTTCACAAGCGGATCCATCTGTGGATACTCTGGATAGTAGGTCGCCATCATTTTTTGAATAGCATAATACTTTTCCGTCGGATTGCCCTGCTCATTGAGCAAAGCCCCATAGTCATAGGATGTCACCTGTGGCAAATCAAGCGTACCCCGAGCTGAGCAACCATTCATGAAGCCGAAATTGGTTCCGCCATGAAACATATAGAGATTGATGGAGCCGAGCTCCAAGACCTCATGTACAGCTTCTGCCAACTCCTCTGGGTCCCTTCGAATCACGGGTTCCTTCCAGCGGGTAAACCAGCCATCCCAGAATTCCATACACATCAAGGGCCATTTCTTGCCGTATTCGTCAAAGAATTCTTTCATCTGACCAAAGTTATAGGCTGCTTTGGAACCGAAGTTTCCCGTCACAAAGAGGTCTTCTTCAATCAGGGTTCCTGTTCTTAGCGTTGCTCGCCATGGCCCATCCGATGTAAAGAGAGGACAGGTCACGCCTTTTTCCTTCATCAAATCCCGAATGGCACGCAGATAATCCTTATCTTCTCCATAAGAGCCGTACTCATTTTCCACCTGCATCATGAGGATTGGACCACCTTGATCCACTTGGTAGGGTGTCAACAAGCCAAGCAAGCGATCATAATAACGATCCACCGCTTCGATAAAGGCTGGGTCTGATGAGCGGATTCGCAGGTCTTCTTCCAAGAGCCAGGCTGGTAATCCACCAAATTCCCACTCTGCACAGATAAAGGGCGACGGCCTTACAATCATGTAAAGTCCTAGGGACTGGGCTGTTTGAATGAAACGCTCTAGATCCAATCGACCACTAAAGTCAAACTGCCCTTTGCGGGGTTCATGCGCATTCCAAGGGACATAGGTCTCAACCGTGTTAAAACCCAAAGCCTTTAGATTATACAAGGAATGATACCAGTCTGCTGGGTCAATTCGGAAATAATGGATCGCTCCGGATAAAATCTTGAAGGGTTGATCTTTTAAATAGAAAGCATCGCGAATCTCAAAAACTCCCATAAACGCCCCCCTTTCTTATATGTAACCCTTTTCATTTATTAATATAATAAATTATTTAAAAAATGTCAACACTTTTATAAAAAATATGTTAAAATAGGGTTAAATAAGAGAAATCTAAAGAGAGGTAGCACTATGGCAATTCCAAAGTACCAACACATCAAAGATGAATTGAAGCAGCAAATTATCTCCGGAAAATTTGAAAATGGAGATAAATTTTATACTGAAGCTGAACTCATCAAAATTTATGATGTCAGCTCTATCACCGTTGTCCGTGCTTTGAACGACCTCGCTGCTGATGGCTACATTGTCCGTCAGCAAGGAAAAGGAACCTTTGTTTCTCGTGCTCGAAAACACAAACTGGTAGAATTTTCAGATGTTGAAACCTTCCCAATCCAAAAGGCCAAAGTCAAAGTTCTCTCTATTAAACGTGGAAATACCTTGAGCATCCTAGACAAACTAGGCCTCAACCCAACGCAATTCTATTATAAAATCGAACGGACTCGCCATACAGGGGATGATACCTATATCTTCCACCAAACCTATGTTCCCGAACAATACATCAATCCAAACTATCCAAATTTGGAATACTACAGCTCTATCTATGATCGCTTCAAAGAAGACTACCACATTCATATGAATGACGAGCACTTCGAAGAAGTCAACGAAATCGTCTTTCCTACACCAAGCAAGATTGCTAAGGTATTGAAGATCGACGAAAATTTCCCAACGGTCAAACAAGTGAAGATGACCAAGCTAGAAGCGACTGGCCAAATCCTTGAATACACGGAAACTTATAAACGCGGTGATTACTACAAGATCAAGTTCATCTCCTGTGACCGCGATCACTAAGAACCAAAAAGACTGAGACATCTCGGTCTTTTTTATAACTCCATTATAGCATGTTGAAAACGATTTCTAAAGACCTCTTTAAAAATATATATAATTAGTGATAATTTAGCTATAAAAAGTTTAAAAAGAAGCAGATTTCTCTGCTTCTTTTCGTCTATTTTTCAAATTCCCTTTTTCGTTGCGATTAGTCACCCAAACCAATGCGTTCGAAGATTTCATCCACCCGTTTGGTGTAGTAAGTTGGGTTGAAGATTTCGTCGATTTCTTCTTGAGTGAGACGTGAAGTTACTTCTGGATCTGCTTCAAGAAGTGGTTTGAAGTCTACTTGGTTATCCCATGATTGGGCAGTCTTCGGTTGAACAAGGTCGTAAGCTTGTTCACGTGTCATCCCTTTTTCAATCAAAGTCAACATGGCACGTTGGCTGAAGATCAAACCAAATGTAGAGTTCATGTTGCGGATCATGTTTTCAGGGAAGACCGTCAAGTTCTTAACGATATTTCCGAAACGGTTGAGCATGTAGTCAATCAAGATAGTTGTATCTGGTGCGATGATACGCTCAGCTGATGAGTGAGAGATATCACGTTCGTGCCAAAGGGCTACGTTTTCATAAGCTGTTACCATGTGACCACGGATCACACGCGCAAGACCTGTCATGTTTTCAGAACCGATTGGGTTGCGTTTGTGAGGCATTGCTGAAGACCCTTTTTGACCTTTCGCAAAGAACTCTTCCACTTCCCGTTGTTCTGATTTTTGAAGACCGCGGATCTCAGTTGCCATCCGCTCGATAGAAGTTGCGATGCTCGCAAGAACTGCAAAGTACTCAGCATGAAGGTCACGAGGAAGGACCTGTGTAGAGATTTCTTGAGCACGGATACCCAATTTATCGCAGACGTATTTTTCAACGAATGGTGGGATATTGGCAAAGTTACCAACCGCACCAGAAATCTTACCAGCTTCCACACCAGCAGCTGCATGCTCGAAACGCTCGATGTTGCGTTTCATTTCGCTGTACCAAGTGGCCAATTTAAGACCAAAAGTTGTCGGTTCAGCGTGCACACCGTGCGTACGACCCATCATGATAGTGAACTTGTGTTCTTTGGCTTTGTCAGCGATAATGTTGAGGAAGTTTTCAAGGTCCTTGCGGATGATGTCGTTGGCTTGTTTGTAGAGGTAACCATAGGCCGTATCGACCACGTCAGTAGAAGTCAACCCATAATGAACCCACTTACGTTCTTCACCAAGCGTTTCAGAAACCGCACGTGTGAAAGCAACCACATCGTGACGAGTTTGCTGCTCGATTTCCAAAATACGGTCGATGTCAAAGTCCGCTTTTTCACGAATCAAAGCCACATCTTCCTTAGGAATTTCTCCCAATTCAGCCCATGCTTCATCGGCCAAGATTTCCACCTCAAGCCAAGCACGGTATTTATTTTCTTCAGTCCAAATGTTCGCCATTTCAGGGCGAGAGTAACGTTCGATCATGTTTAATTTTCCTTTCTTTTGATGTTTCACATCAGCTAGCAACCGACTGTCGCTTTATTTAAATTCTTCTTTCCCGATCCACACTGACGGATAGTGATCGAGTATATTCAAATCCGTATCCAGAGGCAGATCATAGATGGCTAAATAGTTTTCAGGATACTGTACAACTAGCTCTTCATACTTAGCTTTCACTTTTTCATGATCGCTACTAGCATATAAGACTTCGACGACTGCTCCTGTCTTGTCCTTCTCAACAAAAGCATTGACAATGAGTTGAATCATAAAAACCTCCTAAATCGAAATGCCCTTCATATTTGCTTCCAGAATAGGCATCTTGACACCTAACTTCTGACCAGTCTGATAAACACTTTGACAACAATAGAAGATGTCCTGTTTGTCATTGTGCAAGGTCATGATTTTTCGGGTTAGCTCATTTTTTGCAAACATGACTTTCATGGCTTTGCCGGCTATCCAAGCTGGAATTTTGTAGGGTAAGAGTTCTGCCTTATAAAGCTTCAAATTCACGCCACGCGCTTCTACAACTTTCAAAGCTTCTCGAATGGCCTTGATGGCCAATGATAATTCCGAAGAACTATTCATCAAGTTTAAAGCCAATTCTTCTGGATTTTCCAGATTTCCCGAACGCGCAGCTGTCGAAGTAACACCTGCGTTAATCGCCATGTGAATCCAAATCCACTCGACCATATCATGAGGCACTTCCCACTTCAAATCTGCAGAAGTCAGTAAAGCCGTCAGATCAGCATAGTTAGAAATCTGTGCTTTTTGCTCACCTTCCAGCATTAAATGGTCAAACAAAACACCATCCAAATGGTCCTCCTGCATGTGACCGCCCGCTGTCGGAAATGCCAGAATATGGTCGTAATCCCCTGCCCACTCTTGGACCTCTTTTCGAGTATCCCAGAAATTGCAGAAGAAAACAAGGGTACCTTTGATATTATTTTTTCGCAAGGTCTCCACAGCTTCTTTGACAAACCCATGACGAACACTTAGAAAAATAAAATCGTATTCCGAATCAGCTTCCGCCACATGAACCTCATAGGTATCATGCTTGTTTTCACCTTTGGAATGATAGCGACCATCTAGCAGATCAACTGACAACTCCTTCTGAGCAGTGCTTTTCTTACTATCTCTCAGTACGTGCTCTACTTGATGGCCTGCTTTTTGAAAAGCGTAGGCATAAGTGGTCCCGATGACTCCAAGTCCTAGAATCGCTATTTTCATCTAAAAATCAATTCCTTTCCCAAACTCAACCACATTATCTGGTTCATCACTAAACAAGGTCACATGTCCCATTTTGCGGTTATGCTTTGCTTCTAGTTTACCATATAAGTGGAGGTGGGCGCTTGGATTTTCTGTCACATATGTTTCAGCAGCCTCGACGTGTTGGCCAAGTACATTGAGCATGACAGCAGGCGCATGGAGGTGGATTGCTGGGAGTGGTGCTCCGAGAACACCCAAGATGTGCGTGTCAAACTGGGAGAAGTCGCAGGCTTCAATCGAATAATGCCCTGAATTGTGGGGACGTGGCGCAATTTCGTTGACAATGATGTCATCTGCTGTCGCAAACATTTCTACGCAAAGCGTTCCAGACAAGTTGAGTTGTTCTGCGATTCGTACTGCCATGGCTTTGGCTTTTTCAGCTAGACTTTCTGAAATGCGAGCGGGCACAATGGTTTTTGAAAGAATGTTGTTGCGGTGGATATTTTCCTGAATGGGGAAGACTGTCACGTCCTTGCCATTTCCAGACACGATGACAGAAATCTCCAGATCAAAGTTGACGAATTCTTCCAAGACACAGTCTGCTGAATTAGCGAGGGCATTTGCCTCTTCCAAATCGTCAGCTGATGTGATGACTTTTTGACCGTGGCCATCGTAACCGCCTGTCGCTGTCTTGAGAACGTATTTTTTAGAAAGGTCAATATCTTCCAAATCAAGGCTAGATGTCACGACCTTGTAAGGGGCAACTGTTACTTTAGCCTTATTTGAGAGGAAATCCTTCTCAAAAATACGATTTTGTGAAATGCGAAGCAGGTCTGTCCCTTGAGGAAGCTGACCATCTTTGATAACAGCATCCAAACCGTCAGCATCGACATTTTCAAATTCATAAGTGAGAACATCACAGCGATCTGCCAACTGACGAAGTGCATCCACGTCGTCGTAAGGAGCCACAATGATTTCCGCCACACGGGAAGCTGGACAATCAGCTGCTGGGTCCAAGGTGATAACCTTGTGGCCCATGTAGATAGCTGAGATCGCCATCATCTGACCGAGTTGACCACCACCGATGATTCCAATGGTTTTAGTTGAGCTCATTTGTAGACTCCTCTGCGATTTTTCCTTGTTCTTCAGCAAAGTTAGCAAGCGCATCCGCAATGGCCTTGTCTTCTACTGAGAGGAGACGAAGGGCAAAGAGGGCAGCGTTAGTCGCACCAGCTTCACCGATAGCCATAGTTGCGACAGGTACACCACCTGGCATCTGAACGATAGAATAGAGTGAATCCACACCGCTAAGGGCACGCGATTTGACTGGTACACCGATGACTGGAAGGGTTGTTTTGGCAGCAACCATCCCTGGCAAGTGAGCTGCGCCACCCGCACCAGCGATGATGACCTTAATGCCACGGCTACGTGCTTCTTCGGCATGTTTGAACATGAGGTCCGGTGTACGGTGGGCGGAAACAACTTTCTTTTCGTAAGCGACACCGAAGTTGTCGAGGACTTCAGCGGCTTTTTGCATGGTTGCCCAGTCGGATTTTGAGCCCATGATAATGGAAATTACTGGTTTCATTTATTCTCCTTTTTTGATAATCGTCTATTGTAGTGCGGACGTAAGCGACCGCCTGTGGCGTTCCATTACTAAAACTGGAGCCTGAGTCTCCAGTTTTCCGCTCCTAGTAGCAAAGCTACTAGGAGTTCCACTACTGCGACGATTATCCTAAACTAGCTCGCTAACGCTCGCAAATTAAGCGACCATTATCTTAGCTTGACTCGCTTTCGCTCGCCATGACAAAGTTAGTATCTGTTAATCTTTTATCGCCTTACTACCAATATCGTTTCGGTAGAAGAGGCCTTCTGTGTTTTGTTTGTTGAGTTGGTTATAGATGATATTTTGACCATCTTTGACGGTGTCTGCGGTTGTGACCAGCATGTAGACACGTCCGCCGTTTGAGAGGAGGTCTTGGCTATTTTCAGCGAATTTGGCACCAGCATAGTAAGTGATGATGTCCCCATCTGTCTTGGCTGGAAGTTTGACACCCTTCTCATAAGCGAGTGGGTAACCGTTTGATGCTACAACCACGCCCAGTGTCACACCCTTGTCCGTCCAAGTGATGGCTGGCTCTTTGCCTTCCAAAATATCAGTGATGTTTTGTGCAAAGTCAGATGTCAAACGAGGCAAGATGATTTGTGTTTCAGGATCTCCAAAACGAGCGTTAAACTCGATGACTTTCGGGCCGTCAGCTGTCAAGATGAGCCCCGCGTAAAGGACACCAAGGTAGGGACGGCCTTCTTTAATCATACCTTCAAGAACCGGCTTGACAATGGTGTCAACCGCTGTGTCAACCACGCTCTGTGGCAAGTGAGGAACCGGCGCATAGGCACCCATCCCACCAGTGTTGGGACCCTTGTCGCCATCATAGGCACGTTTGTGGTCCTGCGCTGTTGGCATGATGTAGAACTTATCTCCATTGACAAAGGCAAAGAGAGAAAACTCTTCCCCGTCAAGAAATTCCTCGATGACCACACGCGCACCTGAATCACCGAATTTATTGTCTAAAAGCATCTCGTGAGCGGCTTCAACTGCTTGCTCAACTGTCTCCGCAACGACGACACCTTTCCCTAGGGCCAAGCCGTCTGCCTTGACGACGATTGGAGCTCCTTTTTCTTCGATGTAGGCCTTGGCTTCTTCGAAATCTGAAAATGTGCCATAGGCTGCTGTCGGAACGTCGTATTTGACCATGATTTCCTTAGCAAAATCCTTAGACCACTCCAGCTCAGCCGCAGCCTTGGTTGGGCCAAAAGCCTTGAGACCAGCTGCATTGAAATCATCCACGATACCAGCTGCAAGGGCATCATCTGGACCGATAAAGGTCCAAGCAACATCATTCGCTTTTGCGAAGTCAATCAGCTTAGAATGTTCGGAAATTCCGATATTGATCAAATCCAGACCATCTAATCGCATCCCGTCATTACCAGGAGCCACAAAAACCTGCTCAACGTTTGTAGACTCCAACAATTTCTTAGCAATCGCATGCTCACGACCGCCAGATCCAACAACCAAAAGTTTCATATCGAACCTCTTTTGCGAATTATTTTATTAAATTATATCATAATCGTTCGTTTTATTCTAATGATTTCAGCAAAAGTCTCCTATTTCCAGTAGAATCCAAACATTTTTGCTATTTTCTCCTATTTCTCATTTTTTTCCGAATAGTATAGGTGAGACCTACTAATTGACGAAAAGGAGTATTATGCAAACAATCAAAAAATTTGTTGTACTGACTTGTGCGACATGGGGGATGCAAGCCTCTATTGCCCATGCAAATCAAGCGACCAATGCTATCTATGCCGAAAAAGGGCAGCTGGTGATTCATCTTGGAAACGTCCCGGATAAGTATCAAAAGATCCAAGTTCCCGTCTGGTCTGACCAAAATGGCCAAGATGACTTGATTTGGTATCCTGTGGAACGCAGTGACAAGGGATTTGACCTACAAGTGCCATTGACCAATCATTCTGATCAAGCTGGACTTTATCATGTCCATGTCTATGGGGTGGAGGCAAATGAACAGATAACCGGTCTTTACCCTCTCACGACCAGCGTCCAGCAAAAAGACCTGGCTTCTTCCCAGCCAAAAATCACGATTACACCCATCTCCTCACAAGAATTCGAGGTAGACCTGAAGTTATTCGAAGACGTTGACGAAATTGTCTTCCCCATCTGGTCTGAAGAAAATGGGCAGGATGATCTGGTCTGGTATCCCGCAAAGAAGGTAGCACCTGGACATTTCCAACTGCGCTTTCAGGCTCAAAAACACAAGGGAAGCGGGCTATTTCATCTCCACGTCTACCAGAAAAGCCAGGGACAACTAAAAGGGCTATTCCCCACTACCTTTCAAGTGGAAAAGGCAAAGCAAAAGCTCACTCCACTCGCAACACACCCGGGAAACACCTACCCCATTGGTGAGTGCACCTGGGGAGCCAAAGAATTAGCCCCTTGGGCCCACAACTGGTGGGGAAACGGTGGCATGTGGGCAGCCAGTGCACGCGCTGCGGGATTCCGGACAGGAGACACTCCAGAGGTCGGTGCCATCGCATGTTGGGACAATGGGGGATATGGGCACGTCGCCTTGGTTACGGATGTCGAACATGAACAAAAAATTCAGATCCAAGAGTCTAACTACAACGGCCATCGCTATATCGACAACTTCCGTGGTTGGTTCGATCCAACCAACCCCGTTTGGGGAACCGTCACCTACATCTACCCAGATTAAGGTCTTCTTAACCAACAAAAAAGGCACCATCCATTGATGCGTGCCTTTTTTGATTAATGTCTAAAATGTCTCACTCCTGTGAAGATCATGGTCAAGCCGTATTTATCAGCCGCTTCGATGGACTCTTGGTCACGGACAGAGCCACCTGGTTGGATGATAGCCTTGATACCTGCTTTGGCAATTTCTTCCACGTTATCCGCAAATGGGAAGAAGGCATCGGAAGCAAGAACAGCGCCATCCAGACGGTCTTTAGCTTGGTCAATAGCGATGCGGACGGAAGCCACACGGTTGGTTTGACCTGGGCCAACACCAAGTGTCATGTGGTCGTTGGTCACGATGATCCCGTTTGATTTGACGTACTTGATAGCCTTCCAAGCAAACTCAAGAGCTGTCGCTTCTGTCTCAGTTGGTTGGCGTTTCGTCACCACTTGCCAGTCAGCTGGGCTTTCTTTCACCACGTCTTGGTTTTGAACCAGGAGACCACCAACAACACCTGTGTATTCTGCTTCCACTTCGCTAGCATCTTGAGCGTCAAATGGCAAGGCAAGGATACGCAAGTTTTTCTTCTTGGTAGTCAAGATTTCAAGCGCTTCGTCTGTGTAGCTTGGTGCAATGATGATTTCAAGGAAAACACCGTGCATCTTTTTAGCTGTCGCAGCGTCAACTTCACGGTTGAGGACTACTATTCCACCGAAAATCGATACTGGATCAGATTCATAAGCATAATCCCAAGCAGTTTCGATATCGTCAGCTTGACCAATCCCACATGGGTTCATGTGTTTAAGAGCCACAACGGTTGGACGATCTTTGAAATCACGGATGATCCGAATAGCGGCATCAGCGTCACGGATATTGTTGAAGGACAATTCTTTACCGTTCAGCTGTTTCGCTGATGCAATGGAGTAATCCGTTGGCAAGGCCTTTTGGTAGAAGTCTGCATCTTGTTGAGGGTTTTCCCCGTAACGCATTGGTTGCTTAAGATCATAAGTCAAAGTGAGTTTTTCAGGTTTTTCTTCACCCACTTGAGCTGTGAAGTATTCAGCAATCAACGCATCATAGGCTGCTGTGTGGCGGAAGACTTTCGCTGCCAAACGTTGGCGAGTTTCGTAACTTGTTTCGCCGTTGGCTGCAAATTCGTCCAAAACCACAGCATAGTCAGTTGGATCTACCACAACTGTTACGCTAGCGTGGTTTTTCGCTGCTGAACGAAGCATGGATGGCCCACCGATATCGATATTTTCAACTGCGTCCGCGTAAGTTACATCTGGTTTAAGAATCGTTTCCTTGAATGGATAAAGGTTGACCACCACAAGGTCGATCAACTCAATCTTGTTGTCCTTAGCAGCCTCCAGGTGGCTATCGAGATCACGTCGAGCAAGAAGACCACCGTGAATATTTGGGTGAAGGGTCTTCACACGACCGTCCATCATTTCTGGGAAACCAGTCACATCGTCGATAGCAATGGTATCCACCCCAGCATTGTCAAGGGCAACTTTAGTTCCACCTGTCGAGATGATGTCCCAACCGAGTTTTTTTAGTTCTTGAGCAAATTCAACAATGCCCGCTTTGTCTGAAACACTAATTAGTGCGCGTTTAGTCATTCTATTCCTCTTTCTTTAGATCCAAGCGCATAGCGACTTCGTTATTTTCTTCTATAAATCCTGTTTCCTGAAAACCCAAACTAGTCAGCAGGTACTTCATTTTTTCATTTCCAACTACATAATCTGCGATAATATGATTGCAAGCTCTATCCATCTGAGCCTCTTTGATCAGAGCTTCCAAGGCTTTTCGTCCATAACCTTTTCCTTGGTACTGCTGGCCAATCATTATCCGCCAGATAAAGTATTCTGCCTCATCCTTATCTATTTCCAACAGTAGAAAACCAACTACTAGCTCATTCCAATGGATTGCCATTGGAAACACATCCCCATTCTCTCGGTAGAGCCATGCGTCAGCTAAAGAACGCACATTGGGAGCTACAAAACGTGCTCGTTCATCAGCTCCAGATATTTTCAAATCCAGCACTGCCTAAAAACTGCTCTCATCTACCAATTTCAGATTAATCATTTTTCTCCTACCAAGATTACACTATCAAAACTCGATTTCCTTCTTACCTTCTCTCCACTCCCAAACGTTCCAACACTTCTGGATAGAGCTTATACTCTGTTTCGTGGATGCGAGTTTCGAAAGTATTAAGGGTATCCCCTGCTAGGCGCGGTACACGGATTTGCTTGATGACCTTACCGGTATCAACGCCCGAATCCACCCAGTGAATGGTCACACCGCTCTCAGCAACACCCGCATTCCAAGCATCCTCAATACCATGAGCACCTGGAAATTCAGGGAGATAAGCTGGGTGAATATTGATGATACGGCCTTCATAAGCTGCTAGCAAGGTTGGGCCAACGATTTTCATATAACCCGCCAAACAAACCAAATCAATCTGGTGTTCATCCAAGAGTTTGACGATAGCTTCTTCATAAGCTGCTTTATTGTCAAATTCCTTGAGTTCAAAGGCATGGCTCACCACACCAAGGTTTTTGGCACGTTCTAAGACATAGGCATCACGATGATCTGAAAAAACAAATTCTACTGGAAATTGTTCCGCAATCACCTGAAAGTTTGAGCCGTTGCCAGAGGCAAAAACAGCAATCTTCATATTCGATACAAAGGGACGTTTCGGCTAGCCGAACAGTTTCGTAGAAAAATAGGAAATCATTGCTGGGGGCTTGCCCACAAAATGATTTCTCTTTTTTCCTAGAAAATGAGTCCCGTGTTCAGTTAGGCTTGCTAACTAAACACTCCTTTCTACAATTTCTCCGTATAAAATGGTGATAGCACCATTATTTAATCACCACACTTGCGCCATCTTTCTTCACAATCCGACCGATTTCATAAACAGGTTCGTCAAGAAGTTCTTTGACACGTTCAACATTTTCTGGTTTCACCGCAAGCATGAGACCAACCCCCATGTTGAAGATTTCAAACATTTCTTCATGTTTGATTTGACCATATTTTTCAAGGGCTTTGAAAATTGGAAGAACTGGCACTTTGCTTTCATCAATTTCAGCAGCCAAGTCATCTGAGAACATCCGTGGTACATTTTCGATGAAACCACCACCTGTGATGTGGGCAATACCGTTAACCAATTCTTCTTTGATGAGTGGCAAAGCTGCTTTGACGTAGATACGAGTTGGTTCCAAAAGAACGTCTTTAAGTTTTTTGCCTTCCAATTCTGGAAGAACTTCTTCACCTGTGTAATCAGCAAAGACACGACGAACGAGTGAGTAACCATTTGAGTGGATACCGCTTGAAGCAAGTCCAAGAATCACATCGCCTTCAGCTACTTTTGAACCGTCAATGATTTGAGATTTTTCAGCCACACCGACAGCAAACCCGGCCAAATCATAGTCATCTTCACCATACATACCAGGCATTTCAGCTGTTTCGCCACCAATAAGGGCTGCACCAGCCTGCACACAGCCTTCTGCAACACCAGCAACGACCTGTTCCAATTTAGCTGGTTCATTTTTACCAGTTGCGATATAGTCAAGGAAGTAGAGGGGCTCCGCACCTGCAGCGATGATATCGTTAACACACATAGCGACACAATCTTGACCAATGGTATCGTGTTTGTCGTACTTGATGGCAAGCATCAACTTGGTACCAACACCATCTGTACCTGAGATCAAAACGGGCTCTTTGACACCTGTTTTTGAAAGGTCGAACATACCACCGAAGCCACCGAGAGCTCCCATGACACCTGCACGTTCCGTACGAGCTACGTGTTTTTTGATACGTTCAACAACTTCATAACCTGCTTCAACGTCCACACCCGATTGGGCATAAGCATTTTTAGACATAATTTTTTCCTCTTTTTTCTTCTGCACTGCTCTTAATAGAAAGAAGTATGTTCTTTCAAACTTTCCACATAGCATTCTTCGTAGTCATACAAAGGCGTTGGATATTTTCCATCAAAGTAAGCCACACAAAGACCGCCATTTGGGGCATCTGTATCAATTCCAATAGAATCAATCAAGCCATCGATTGACAAATACGTCAAGCTATCTGCACCAATGATATCGCGTGTTTCCTCTACTGTGTGATTGGCAGCAATCAATTCCTTACGTGTTTGAATATCGATCCCGTAGAAACATGGGTAGGCAAGGGCTGGGCTACCGATTGCTACGTGGACCTCTGTAGCTCCTGCTTCTTTCAATAACTTCACAATCCGACGTGATGTTGTCCCACGTACGATAGAATCATCAATCATGACAACCCGTTTTCCTTTCACGACACCGGATACGGCAGAGAGCTTCATCCGAACCCCTTGCTCCCGTAGTTCTTGTGTTGGTTGAATAAAGGTCCGTTGGGTGTATTGGTTTTTAATCAAGCCCATTTCATTTGGTAGGCCGGATTCTTCCGCAAATCCCATGGCTGCACTAAGTGAAGAGTTCGGTACACCGACCACAATATCTGCTTCATGTTTGAATTCACGTGCCAATTGAGCCCCCATACGTTTACGTGCTGTATGGACATTGACTCCTTGGATATTGGAGTCGGGACGAGCAAAGTAGATATACTCCATCGAACAAACAGCCAATTGGGTGTCCGTTGTATAGTTATCGTAAGTGATCCCGTTATCATCAATAATCACAACTTCACCTGGATTTACATCGCGGATCCACTCTGCTCCAACCACTTCAAAGGCACAGGTTTCAGATGAAACCACGATAGCGCCATTGGCCATTTTCCCAATTGAAAGAGGACGGAAACCATTTGGATCCAAGGCTGCAATCAGCTTATCTTCCAGCATGAGAAGGTAAGCAAATCCACCTTTCACCGTATTCAAGGCTTCTTTCACCTTACCCATGAAGGATGGGTTGTGGCTCCGACGAATCAAGTGGGCCAAGATTTCTGAATCAGAAGTTGAGCTAAAGATCGCCCCGTTATTTTCCAACTCCCGTTTGAGGGACTTGGCATTGGTCAAATTCCCGTTGTGGGCCAGTCCAAACTGGGTATCATGAAAGCGAAAGAGGAAGGGCTGGATGTTATCCACCGAAGCTTCCCCAGCTGTCGCATAGCGAACATGGCCAATCGCTCCCGTCCCCGTCAACTTATCCAAGTTAGTAGGATTCCGAAACACTTCTGAGAGAAGACCCGTGTCACGATACCGTTTTAATTGACCCGCATCATTCGAAAGGATCCCCGCCCCTTCTTGACCACGGTGTTGAAGACTGTGTAATCCAAAATAAGTCAGTTTTGCAGCATCTGGGTGTCCCCAGATCCCAAAAATACCACATTCTTCATTAAGAGATTTAACTTCGTATGTCATTTTGTATACCTTTTATTTTCCAGTAAAGTATTTAACCGCTGATGCAAAGAGATGTTGGTCTTTATTTCCTGGAATATTTTGAAAGAGACCATCTTCGAAACGTTCTGAGTGACCCATCTTCCCAATAATTTGACCGTTCTTACTTGTGATACCTTCGATCGCATGGACAGAACCATTTGGATTGTATTTAGAATCCATGCTTGGTTTCCCTTCGAAGTCAACATATTGGGTAAAGATTTGACCATTGTCACGAAGCTCTGCGAATTCCTCAGCTGTCACGACAAATTTCCCTTCACCGTGTGATACTGGGATGGCATGGATGTCACCAACTTCTACTCCGGCAAGCCATGGTGAGTTCGTGTTGGCAATACGTGTTTCAACCATCTTAGCCACGTGTTGGTTGGCATCATTGTAGAAGAGGGTTGGACTAGTGCTACTTGCATCTTCAAAGTTACCGTATGGAAGAAGACCTGATTTAACAAGGGCTTGGAATCCATTACAGATACCAATGATCAAACCACCACGTTCGATGAAGTGATCGATAGCTGCACGTACTTTTTCATTGAGCAAAATGTTCACGATGAATTTAGCTGATCCATCTGGTTCATCCGCTGCTGAGAAGCCACCTGCAAAGAAGATAATATTCGCTTTTTCGATATTGTCAACCATGGTGTCAACAGACTTGACAATCGCCTTTTCATTAAGTGTTACAAATGGTACCAAGTTGACTTTTGCACCTTCTTTTTCAAAGGCCTTAGCGGAGTCATATTCTGAGTTGGTACCTGGGAATACCGGGATGTAAACTACTGGTGTGTCAACTGTTTCTTTAGCTTTAATCACAGCATTTGTTGTTACGGCCGGTACTTCTTCCAACTCAGTTGCTTGTGCAAATTCTGTTGGATAAACTGCTTCCAATTTGCCTTGGAAGGCACTGTCAAGTTTGTGTCCATCAAGCGTTACACCATTGACAGTAAGTGTAAAGTCAGCTGCTGTTTGTCCAATCTTGGCAACACCTGCAATTTCTTCAGGCGATGTGAAGACGAATCCACCCAATTGGGCTGTCAAGCTAGTGTCAAGGTCATCTAATTCAATGTTAGCACCGATATGGTTGCCAAATGTTGCAAGAGCAAGAGCTTCAATCACACCACCATATTTAACAGCTGATGCCGCTGTCACTTTGTGGTTAGTTTGGATAGCTTCAAATTGAGCAAAGTTAGATTTAATGAGATCAAAGTCAATTTGTTGTGTCAAAGCTTGACCTGGGATATAATAGATGTTTTCACCAGCAGCTTTAAATTCTGGAGAAAGAACCTTACGGCTATCCGCAATTGTGACCCCAAAAGCAACCAAGGTTGGTGGTACTGTCAATTCTTCAAAGGTACCAGACATAGAGTCTTTACCACCGATAGATGGCAAACCAAGTTGAATCTGAGCTTCGATGGATCCAAGGAGAGCAGCTACTGGTTGACCAAAGCGCTCTGCTTGTTTATCCATCCGCTCGAAGTATTCTTGATAAGAGAAACGAGCCTTAGACCAGTTTGCACCAGCAGCAACCAAACGAGCTGTTGCTTCAATGACCGCATAAGCCGCACCATGATATGGAGACCATTCTGCCACATAAGGGTTGAATCCTTGCGCCATAACAGAAGCAGTTGTTGTCACGCCATGTTGGACTGGCAATTTCTGTACAGAAGCTTCCGTTGGTGTGAGTTGATAGCGCCCACCGAGTGGGTGATTAACTGTCGAACGACCAACTGAGCTATCAAAGATGGTTTGTAACCCTTTTTGACTGGCATGGTTCAGGTCAGCCAAAACTTCAAGAGTATCTGCTTCAAGGGTTTCGGCAGATGTTTGACGTTCTTCTGGAAGCTTGACATCCTTGTCAACCACCTTAGCATCTACGACAACACGTACACCGTTTGTATCAAGGAAACGACGTTCCAAATCAACGATTGTTTCACCATTCCAGTGCATGACAAGATTTGGTTTCTCCGTCACTGTCGCAACGACAACAGCATCAATATTTTCTTTGTTACATGCAGCAACGAAGGCATCTACATCTTCTGGACGAACCACGACAGCCATCCGTTCTTGAGATTCAGAGATAGCAATTTCTGTACCGTTCAAACCTTGGTATTTCAATGGCACTTTGTCTAGATCAATTTCAAGACCATCTGCCAATTCACCGATAGCCACACAGACACCACCAGCACCAAAGTCATTTGATTTCTTGATCAAACGGGTCACTTCCCCATTACGGAAAAGACGTTGAATCTTACGTTCTTCGATGGCATTCCCTTTTTGAACTTCAGCACCAGCTGTTTCAACAGATTCAACCGTTTGAACTTTAGAAGAACCTGTCGCACCACCGACACCGTCACGTCCAGTCTTACCACCAAGCAAGATAATCACATCACCTGCTTCAGGTTTTTCACGGACAACATTTTCCTTAGGAGCCGCACCGACAACTGCACCTAGCTCCATACGCTTAGCAACGAAACCTGGGTGGAAGTATTCACGAACATAAGTTGTTGCGAGACCAATTTGGTTACCATATGAAGAATAACCGTGAGCCGCTGTTTTAGAAATCACTTGTTGTGGCAATTTGCCAGCACGTGTTTCAGCAATCGGAGCTGTGATATCACCAGCACCTGAGATACGCATGGCTTGGTAAACGTAGGAACGACCTGACAATGGGTCACGAATGGCACCACCGATACAAGTAGCCGCTCCACCAAATGGTTCGATTTCAGTTGGGTGGTTGTGGGTTTCGTTCTTGAACATGAGAAGCCATGATTCTTTGACACCATTGACATCCACTTCAATTTCAACTGAGCAGGCATTGATTTCATCAGACACTTCCATGTCATCCAAACGACCATTAGCACGCTCATAACGACCAAAAATAGTTGCCATATCCATCAAGGTTTGAGGTTTTTCTGTACGTCCCAACTCATCACGCATGGCAATATACTTGTCATAAGTCGCTTGCAATTGTTTTTCAAATTTAGAAGCTGAGAAGTCGATGTTTTTCAACTCAGTCTCGAAAGTTGTATGACGGCAGTGGTCAGACCAGTAAGTATCCAAAACCTTCAACTCAGTCTCAGTTGGTACACGTCCAATGGATTTGAAGTAATCTTGAATGAAGAGAAGGTCATCCACTTCCATTGCCAATCCTTGCTCAGCCTTATACTGTGCAAAATCTTCTGCCGTATAAGTTTCAAAGAAATCCAAGCTTGGAATGGTCTTGTCAGACTCAGAGAAATCCTGTTTCGCAATGCCAACAGTGATATCTTTGAAACGAGAATCCACTGGATTCAAAAGGTAGTTTTTGACAGCTTCCAACTCATTCGCATCAATATCCTTGTTAACCAAGTACAATTTTGCTGTGTTCACCGTTACATCATTTGAACTACCAAGCAACAGCAAAGCTTCTTGTGAAGATGCCGCCCGTTGGTCAAATTGACCAGGCAAACTTTCAATCGCAAAGAAAGCATACTTCTCAAGATCATCCTTAACCGCAGCCTCGTCCAAAACAGTATCGGTCACTTGTTCAGAGAAGATATGTTTTTCCGCACGCGCAAACAAGTCTTCTGCCAAATTAAAGACATCGTAAACCTGAACAATACGAAGATCATTCAAGGTTTTCAACTGAAGATTATGTTGTAATTCTTTTACTAAAGAGTCTGATTTTACACGAAAATCAGCTTTTTTCTCAACGAAAATACGTTTATCCATTTTATTTCCTTTATCTATTTCTTCTTAAAGATCATAGTGAAGACCAAGTAAAAGGTTACTTCAAGCCCTGTAATTTCTCCAACACAACCTGATATACATCCGTTAAACTGCCCAAATCTCTACGGAAAACATCCTTGTCCATATGGTGCCCTTCCGCATCCCAAAGGCGGCAATTATCTGGAGAAAATTCATCTGCCAAGATGATCTTACCATCCTTATCAAAACCAAATTCCAATTTGAAGTCAATCAAGCGAAGACCAATTTGTGCAAACCAATCTTTCAGCAATTCATTGATACGACGCGTTTCTTCCTTAATATAAGCAATTTGTTCATCATTGGCAATATCCAAAAACTTCACATGCTCATCATTGATGAATGGGTCATCCAACTCATCGTTTTTGTAGTAAAATTCAACGATTGGAGTTTTCAAGTCCAAACCTTCTTCCACGCCAAAACGTTTAGAGAAAGAACCCGCCGTCACGTTACGAAGAACAACTTCCAAAGGAATAATTTTTACTTTCTTGTTGAGTTGTTCTGTGTCAGAAATACGTTCGATAAAGTGAGTAGCTACTCCCGCAGCATTCAATTTTTCAAAAATAAGAGACGAAATCTGATTATTTAGCACACCTTTTCCTTTAATAGTCTCTTTACGAGCCCCATTCAGCATAGTGGCTTGGTCCTTATAGACCGACTTAATCACATGTTCGTCCTCAGTAGTATAGATATCCTTAGCTTTTCCAGTATAAATCAGTTGATTGGTCATGACTTTGTTCGCCTTTCGTATTTTATCACCTTCATTCTATCACATAAAAAGTCTATTTTCAATAAAATCCCGTACAATATAAGCAAAATCCGAATAAAAAGGACAGAAAAAAAGACCCTCCAGAATAATCTCTGAACGATCCCTTTTTCATTAGTGAGCAGCAGTTCGTTTTTCGATATAGCCGACAACATCCCCTACTGTGTTAAATTCATCGATAGCCTTGTCTGGAATCTCAATTTGGTATTCATCCTCAAGATTGATAATAAATTCCATTAATTCAACAGAATCTGCTTGTAAATCCTTACGTAAGTCAGATTCCAAAGATACTTGAAAATCTGATCCCTTGCGGTCTTTGAGAAATTCCTCAATTGTAGCTAAAATTTCGTTTTGTTTACTCATACATTACCCTTCCTTCGATAATTCCTTCACTGATTTTCCAACAACATCTGTCTCTAACATGGTCCGAATCTGACGAATCGTGCTATAGACAGCTTTGGCATCACTCGAACCATGCGTTTTAACAACAGGTGCTTGAAGGCCAAACAAGACCGCTCCTCCAACATCTGAGAAATCCAAGGTTTGCTTCAATGATTTCAAACGATCCTTGAGCAGAAAAGCTCCCAATTTCGCCTTCCAGTTTCCAGTGGCAATCGCTTGTTTCAATTGCTTCAAGATCCCAAAAGCCGTTCCTTCCATCGTTTTCAAGACAGCGTTTCCCGTGAAACCATCCGCCACAACGACATCAGCAATGCCATCCATCAAGTCACGCGCTTCCACGTTTCCAACAAAATGAATCGACTCATCCTCAGATAACAATTGGTAGGTTTCCTTGCGCAAAGGATCCCCCTTACTAGCTTCTGTCCCATTGTTCAATAAACCCACGCGAGGTTTTTGAATCCCACGAACATTTTCAGCATAGTAGGATCCCATCACAGCATACTGATGCAAGTGCTCTGGTGTATTTTCCGCATTGGCCCCTAAGTCCAGCATATCATACCCACGACCATCAACCGTCGGAAGTGTCGACATCAAACCTGGACGTTCCACGCCCTTGATGCGGCCAACAATAAAGAAACCTGCCGCCAACAAGGCACCTGTATTCCCCGCAGATAGCATGGCATCGACCTCACCATCCTTCACATCCTTGGCAGCTAAGACCATCGAAGCCTGTTTCTTCCGACGAATAGCCCGTGTTGGCTCATCATCTGAATCGATTTTTTCTTCCGTATGCACAATCGATACACGTTCTGTTGCGGTTAAATAGTCTTTGATTTTTGCCTCATCGCCGTACAAGACAATCTCAATATCATCAAAATCACGAATGGCTTGATTCACGCCTTCAACCAAGGCTTGAGGTGCATTATCGCCCCCCATTGCATCTACTGCAATTTTTTTCATGTTTCACCTCCAGATGAATCTTTCATAATCGCTCCCCAATCACTCAAGGAATCGATAAACTTTTTAGCTTTTAAATGGATCCCTACATACTCCTCATACAACTGATCGATTGCCTGACGTAGAGCTGCTTTCATCTCCGCTTGTAGGGAAATCGTCTCTAACTCACTGAGTCGCACTGCTTGAAACTGATCCAATAAATAGAGAACATTTGGATGCCAGTGGGCACGTCTCTCATCCCGATCATAATGATCCGGACAAAGGACCCCACTATACCGGAAGGAATAATCAAAAGGAAGACCAACCCGATGGCAGAAACAGCATTCATGCAGATTCAAGACAACCCCAAACCGAGATAGAAGCTGAATCTCAAAAATATTGGTCAAAACCTCATAATCCAGTCCTTCTTCCATCAAAGACAAGGTCTTCTCCAAAAAAGCAAACAAGGCCGGATCCACTTGGTTATCCTGAATACTTGCATCTGCAAGCGCCAGAACATAGGTCGCATAAGAAAGGGCAAAAAGATCTGCGTTGATTTTCTTATAAACCTGCACATCTTGAAAATCATCAATATAACTCAACCCATCATCATTGATTTTCAGCAACATATCTGCCGTTACCAATGGTTGCAACATGGGATTCAACCGTGATTTTCCCACATGTTTCACAAAAAACATCCGCTTACCTGACTTCTCCGTGAAGATTTTGACCAGCTTGTCATCCTCACGAAACTCCCGATTATACAGGACAATTCCCCGGGTCTCAATTGACTCCAGCATGTTCTTCCATATACTCCTTCAAGCGTTTCATAGCTTCCTTGATAACCTCCATGCTGGCTGCATACGACAAACGCACATAACCTTCACCATATTGACCAAAAGCAGCACCA
This sequence comes from Streptococcus sp. HMSC073D05, assembly GCF_001812015.1. NCBI lineage: Bacteria > Bacillati > Bacillota > Bacilli > Lactobacillales > Streptococcaceae > Streptococcus > Streptococcus sp. HMSC073D05. Next base: position 7,028 of record NZ_KV807478.1, on the reverse strand, counting down.
GGAATAAAAGCAACCGCTTTTTCACGCGCAAAATCCTGCAAGAAAGCGAAGGAATCTTGATTAAAACCAGCTGGGATTTTAGCAAAAATATAAAAGGCTCCATCTGGCTTAATAATCTCAAACCCAAGCGCGGACATCTTTTCGATGATATAATCCCGACGCTTCACATATTCCTTCTTCATTGGCTCCGCATCATCCCGACCTTCCGTCAAAGCTTCGATCGCAGCATACTGATTCATGGTTCCAGCAGCCGTTACCAAATACTGATGGCTCTTGATGAGTTGGGCCGTCAATGTAGCAGGCGCAAAGATAAAGCCAAGCCGCCAGCCTGTCATGGCATGAGACTTAGATAAGCCATTAATGACAATGGTCTGCTCAGGAATGAAGGAGGCCATAGAGACATGCGCTTCTCCAGTATAAGTCAGCTCTGAATAGACTTCATCACAAATCACAAAGACTTCATATTTTTTTAAGACAGCAGCTAATTCTGCCATCTGTTCGCGCGAATAAGTGACACCCGTTGGATTAGCTGGATAATTGAGAATAACAGCCTTCAATTTTTCACCCTGCTCTAAAATGGCCTTTTCCAACTTTTCAGGAGTCAAGACAAAACGATCTGCTGTCGTATCAATTTCAATAATCTCCGCCCCAACCAAATTCACAATCGGTTCATAACCAGGGTAGGCCGGTGCTGGGAGTAATACTACATCTCCAGGTTCCAAGATTGCTGTCAAGGTTGCAGACAGGGCTTCAGTCGCACCGATCGTCACCAATATCTCTTCCTCAGGACGGTAGTGAAGACCATATTTATCAGCCACAAACTGACTCGCAGCCTCACGCAAAGCCAGCAAGCCGCTCATTCCTGTATAATGACTAAAGTTCGCATCAATGGCAGCCTTTCCTGCTTCTTTTACATGTTCAGGAGTTGTAAAATCCGGTTCCCCTAAAGTCAAACGCAAGACAGCAGGAATGGAAGAAATTGATTGGTCAAACTGACGAATCAAAGATACTTCAATCCGATTCAGATTTTTATTAAAACGTTTCGTTAAATCCATAGAACACCTCCAAAAACACTTATATTCATTATACTATAAATAGGACCCCATCGCAAAAGAACAAGCCAGATCCCCACCTTTTGCTTACCAGCAAAGGACATTTCAAAAATCCTTCCATACAAAAAAGACTTAGCAATGCTAAGTCTTTCAAGTCATTATTGTTGACCACGTGTTGCCACATAGTTCAATTGATCAGCATGTTTCGCCACAAAATCCTTCATTTCGGAATCAGGAATTTGACGAAGGTAGAGGTTAGAACGAATCGTTTCATCCTCTTCCCGACAAGTTGACAATACTAAGTATTTATCAGATGCTTTGATCTTAATATTTGGATTCTTAGTTTGACCATCTTCATATACCTTCTTCAGCTGAGTCGTAAAGTCTTTATCGTCTTTAAAGCTAGTACGATAAAAAGCAGTTGTTTCAGGAACAATGACCAAGCACATAGCTTCATAATAATACTTACGCTCTGGTGTTTCAATGACAACATATGGATGTTGATCAAAGTAATCCTGTTTATCATAGAAGTTAACATCGTTAAACATACGATGATCACCGACCTTACTACCACGAGCATGACCAAACAACCAAGTCAAACGATCGCTAAAATCTTTCTTATTATCCATATCCATGAAAACAGTCCCTAAATATGGTACATTCCCACCATCAAAAGTCTTATTCAAGTAGGTTTCATTATCTGTTGTTTGCACAACAGGTTCATCCAATTCCGTACCAGGTGCGTAGACATAAGCAATTGCTTCAGGGTTAACAGCAATCAATTGATCAAAACGATTCTTTAGGTAATCTTTTTCTTCTTGGCTAGGTTCATACTTTACAGTCTGTGATGAAGCACTGGTTGAAGAACCATTTGTTTTCTTAGCCGTATTAGAGGCCTTTCCACCAAATGGATTAAAGAAAAGGAATCCAACTACGATCACAATGACCGCTAAAAGAGCAAATAAAATTCCAAACATCTTCCCTCCAGAAGATGTTTTTTTTGCAGAACGTTTCATAAAATAAATTCTCCTATTAGGTATTTTCTCTAAAAAATATCACTGAGCCCAAGGACCCAGTGATATTTTTATGAGCTAATTAATAATCAAATTATTTAACTGCGCTTGTTTTTGGAAGAGCTTTTTGACCTGCAGCTGCTGCTGAAGCTTTAGTTGCTGCTGGAGCTTTAGCGTCATCTTTTTTATCTGCTTTATCTGCTTTAGCTACGTCTTTAGCTGAACCTTCAACTACGAATTCACCTGGTTTACCTGGTACAGGTACAAGTTTTTCGCCATTTTCATTGAATTTAGCTTCAGTTGATTCAGCATCAACATTGTTAAGACCGTCTTTACCGTATTGAGTAAGACCATCTTTATCGTTTGTGAACAAGTCTGCACCTTTAAGTGATGTAGCATTGTCGTCTGCTGAGTTGTGTTGACCAGTGTTATTGGCAAAAACTGGTGTTGCTGCAAATACAGCAAGTGCTGCTACTGATGATAATAAAACTTTTTTCATTGTTTTATCTCCTTTTTATTTTTAAAAATATTCGTTACTTCGTAACTATGATAAGTATACTAGGATATTCTTCCTATGTCAAGACTTTTTCATCAAATTTTTAAAAAAAGTTTAAGATTTCTTCCTATTTGATCCCTATAATTACGAATTAGAGATATATTATACTCATCTATTAGAACTATTCGGTTTTTGGACACTTTTACTGAATCGTTCCTCTATTATATACATAGAACTTTCTAATTTCACTAATCCTAACTTTTTTTCCACTTCAATTATTTCCTATTTTACCGCACGATTTTTGGGCAGAGTTTTCTTGGGCAAACTAGGATCCGCCTTTGCTTCTAGTTCTTTAGCTGCTTGAACCAGTTTTTTCCGTTTCTTTTCTTTTTTTAGATTTTCCAACCATTTTCTGATTTCCATTTGTATTTCCTCCTATACAAAAGAGGCTGGTTTCCAGCCTCCTTATTGTTAACATTTTTTGGCATTTCCGATTTCAAACAGAGGAGAAAGAGGACGATTTTCATGAATGCGAACAATAGCCTCAGCTAGAAGTTTCGCAATCGAAATTTGCTCAATTTTATCAATCAAACGATCCTCCGATAGATAAATCGTATCCAATACCACCAACTTCTTAATGGCTGATTTTTGGATGTTGTCCATCGCTGGGCCTGATAAAACAGGGTGAGTACAGCTCGCATAAACTTCAACAGCACCTGCTTCTGCAAGGGCATCCGCGGCATGACAGATTGTACCAGCTGTATCAATCATATCATCAATCAAAATACAAGTCTTGCCTTCAACACTCCCAATGATATTCATCACTTCACTCGTATTCATCTTATCGACGCTTCGACGTTTATCAATAATCGCAATCGGTGTCTTCAAAAATTCAGCTAATTTCCGAGCACGAGTCACACCACCATGGTCTGGACTGACAACAACATAGTCTTTCCCAATCATCCCGCGACGTTCAAAATAATCGGCGATCAAAGGCGCACCCATCAAGTGGTCAACAGGAATATCAAAGAAACCTTGAATTTGTGCGGCGTGCAAATCAATTGTCAACAGACGATCAACTCCAGCAACCTCAAGCATATTGGCTACCAACTTAGAAGTGATTGGTTCACGAGCTCGAGCTTTCCGGTCTTGACGAGCATAGCCGTAATATGGCATCACCACATTAATGGATTGCGCACTAGCACGTTTCAACGCATCTACCATAATCAAAATTTCCATTAGATTATCGTTAACCGGTGAGCTAGTGGATTGCAAAATATAAACATCTTTCCCACGGATTGATTCTTCAATATTAACCTGAATTTCTCCATCAGAAAATTGACGAACCGTTGACTTTCCAAGCGGTAGTCCCATTTCACGAGACACACGTTGAGCCAATTCTTGATTTGACGACAAAGCAAAGAGCATTAAATCAGAAAATGACATGATTTCCTCCAGTAAAATCTAAAACCATATTGTACAGTCAGCACAAATTTCTCCTGTAATCATTTTATCGCTTTTTAATCAAATATTCAAATATTAATTTATGGAAATTACAAAATCTATCACTACCTATTTTCTCTCAAAAAAAGAAGCAGAACCAATGTTCTACTTCGATGTTATTCTTAGTTTGGATAGATATAAGTAACAGTACCTTGAGCATTAACTGGATTAAACCATCCACGGTAGTTACCAATACTACGATTACCTAAATAATTAGACTCAGAGACTTGAATACTTGTTGTAGATTGAACGGCTGTAACTACAGCTACGTGTCCATAACCACCATCATTCCAACATGCAATGGCACCAACTTGTGGTTGAGATCCTGTACGGAATCCTGCTGCTGCTGCACTTGCTGCCCATTGTCCACCATTACCCCAGTAATCACCAGCCCATGGAGCCAATGTCTTCGCACCCCATGTACATTCACCAACTGGATAAGATGATGCAGATGTACTATAAGTTGGACGAGAAGTAGTTGCTACCGGTGCAGCCACTGCTTGAGTTTGAACAGCAGGTTGAGCTGCTGCTTGAGTTTGTGCAGCCGCTGGTGTTGCAGCAGATGTTTGAGCCGCTGCCTGAACTTGTGCTTGAAGAGTTGTATTCGCAGAAGCTTTTACAGCTGCTTGTTGTTCTTTTTGTTTTGCACGGTAAGCTGCTTCAGCTGCTGCCGCCGCTGCTGCTGCTTTTTCAGCTTCAGCTTTTTGTTGCAACAAAGCATTCTTTTCGTTTTCAGCAGTCGATTTTTCAGCAGCCAAGTTTAATTGTGCTACTTTCAACTCAGCTTCTTTTGTTGACAAAGCTTGCGCATCATCTTCTAATTGCTGTTTGTTTGCGATAACAGTATTGATAGCGTCGTTGTTTTCTTTTTGTTTTTGTGCAATATCTTCTTTATCACGTTTTTGCTCTTGCAACATTTTGTTGTTAGCATCTGCAATTTCATTCATAGCAGAAATACGTGAGATAGCTTCTGTCAAAGATCCAGAGCTAACAATCGCATTAATATAACTTGTTGCAGTCCCAGTTGTTTGAGCGCTACGTGCTTGATTTGCAAGTGATTCTTGACGAGCAACAATATTTTTTGACAACTCATCGATCTCAGCTGACAATCGTTCAGATTCTTCATTCAAACGATCGTTTTCAGCTTGAAGATTTTCTTGTTGTTTTTTAATTTCAGATACTTGACCTTGAATTTGATCTACCTGACCTTGTGCACTTTGTTGTTGTTGATTAATACTATTGATTTTGTTATCCTGAGCAGCAATCTTATCATCTGTTGAATCAGCTGATACACCAGCTACGACAGCACCTTGTGATAAAGCAACTGTACTCAATAAGATTGTGGCAAATAATTTTTTCTTCATTAGATAAATTTTCCCTTTCTAATAAGACACTAACTAGTATAACAAATTTTTTGAAAATTTATATTACGCTATTGTTACATTTTTATTTCGAGTTTATAAATAAATCTTTTCAAGTAAAGGCTGTAATACTATTAATAGAAGCACATTCAAAATTAAACTAGGCGTCATTTGGTAAATAATTAATGTAATCCAGTTAAATTTTATACCGATAAAAAGAATCAAAAGAAGGTTTGTTAAAATCTGAAATAATAGAATCGTTAATAAAAATGTAAAAAAACGAGTCAATCGATTGACCAAAATAATCTGATTACACCGATAAAAAATCACCTGTAATAAAGGAAAGACAAGGAAAGCAATTCCTATAGTGTGTAAAAAATACACATCAAAACAAAAACCAAAAAGGATTCCCCACCAAATACTAGCTATCTCAGAGAAATAGAGACTCAATAACATAAAACCATATAGAAATAAAAATGAAGTAGGTTCAAAGGAGCTTGGACTGAAACGAGAAATAAGAAAAGAGATTTGCCCATCAACAAATAAAGATAAGAATAAGATTAAAGGGAAAAAATGGTACTTACGTATGACTTTCACACTACTCTCCAATCAATAGTACATAACGATTGACATCTAAATTAGCCTTTGGTTTTACACGAATTTCTTGCCCTAACTGATCAGATGCCTTTTGAGTAGAAGTCACAGTACCAAGAGGTAAGTCACTACTCTTGTATTTCCCTAAGCCACTTGTTGAAACCAGTGATCCTTTTTTAATTTCAACTGGATCTCCAATTTGCAACAACCGAAACTCACCTGTCTTCTCGTCATAACCATTTAATAAAGCAAAAATAGATTGACCTTGACTCTCAATTTTAAACGTCAGGTGTTGTGAAGAAATAGTATCTTCGACTAATAATTTCACTTTGCTAGAATTTTTCTCTATACTTTCTACCACACCAATGACGCCACCTGATGATAGAACAAACATGGAATCAGAAATGCCATCGGAACTACCTTTATCAATAACAAATTCCTGATCCCAAGAACTATAATTACGGTCAATAATTTCACTAACAAATTGCTTAGAACCAGATGAAGAATTTTTGATTGACATCAAGTCTTTCAATTCCTTATTTTCTGATTCCAAACGACTAAGTTTTGACTGATCAATATCATTTTGATAAAGACGAGATTTCAAAGAAAGATTTTCATCACTTAATTTAGATAAATTCTTAAAATCATTTGCCTTAGTTTCAACAAGAACAAATGGTACCGATACAGCCTTATCAACAATAGCTAATAGATCAGAAGATTTTGAAACAATAGCATTTCTAACAGATGGGAATAGAAATAAAATTCCTGAAACAGTCAAAACAAACACCAAACTAAAAACTTTTAAGAAACGATTCAAGAACATAGAAAAAACCTTCAAAAATATAAAAAATAGTTTGAGACGTTATCTCAAACTTCGAAATTATACGGAGAATGGGGGATTCGAACCCCCGCGCCAGTTACCCGACCTAACGATTTAGCAAACCGTCCTCTTCAGCCTCTTGAGTAATTCTCCAAAATGGGCACGAGTGGACTCGAACCACCGACCTCA
>NZ_KV807477.1:0-434 GCF_001812015.1 Streptococcus sp. HMSC073D05 | reverse complement strand
AAAAAACAATAAATCTGTCAGTGACAGAATGAGTTTAAGACAAACAATTATTTTAATGAGAGTTTGATCCTGGCTCAGGATGAACGCTGGCGGCGTGCCTAATACATGCAAGTAGAACGCTGAAGCTTGGTGCTTGCACCGAGCGGAAGAGTTGCGAACGGGTGAGTAACGCGTAGGTAACCTGCCTCTTAGCGGGGGATAACTATTGGAAACGATAGCTAATACCGCATAAAAGTCGATATCGCATGATGTTGATTTGAAAGGTGCAATTGCATCACTAAGAGATGGACCTGCGTTGTATTAGCTAGTTGGTGAGGTAACGGCTCACCAAGGCGACGATACATAGCCGACCTGAGAGGGTGATCGGCCACACTGGGACTGAGACACGGCCCAGACTCCTACGGGAGGCAGCAGTAGGGAATCTTCGGCAATGG